>JBFZFD010000020.1:0-18277 GCA_041306485.1 Opitutia bacterium
GGCATCGACACCAATGGCAAGGTGCTCGAGATCGGCGGGTCCGGGCGGACCCTCCTCAACGGCCAGGTCACGGGCACGGGCAAGCTGGCGGTGAGTTCGGGCAGACTCGACCTACTCTCGGCGAACAGCCACTCAGGAGGGACCTTTCTGCATGGCGGCGAGCTCAGGCTAGGCGACGGTGCCGCGGCCGGAACGGGAACCCTAACGCTCGCGGGCGGCAAGCTAGCCTCCAGCTCCACCGCATCGCGAAGCCTCACCAACGCCCTGTCGATCAATGGTCATAGCCTGACGCTCGGGGATGCTGTGGATAATGGGGCTCTAACCTTTGGCGGAGCAGTCGCGCTCGGCACCTCGGTGCGTACGCTGGTAACCCTCGCCGACGTTACCTTCAACGGCAGGCTGTCTGGAATCGGCGGCGGCATCCGCAAACAAGGTGAAGGCACGCTGGTTCTGTCCGACGCCAACACCTACTCGGGCGCCTCGTTCATCGAAGCGGGCAACCTAGCGGTCAACGGCTCCATCGCCAGCAGTGCGGTTTCGATTTCTTCCGGCGCCTCGCTTTCCGGCCGTGGCACGGTCGGGGCAATCAGCGGTGCGGGTACGATTAACCCTGGCAACAGCCCCGGGATCCTCACCGCTACTTCCTTTGACCCCACCGGAGGTCTCGACCTTAGCCTAGAATTCACCCAACTGGGTAATCCCACATGGGGAAGCGCAGGCGCCAGCGGCAGCGATGTCCTGCGCCTGACCGCAGCGACACCCTTTCTGGCCAACCTCACGGCGGCCAACACCCTCTCGCTCTACCTAGACCTTGGTACTCTAGTTTCTGGTATGTCCTTCCGGGGAGGTATCTTCACGGACGCGAATCAAGATTTCCTCCAGAGCGTGGCTGGCGCGACCTATGCTTTCCACGTGAGGGACGACAACGGAAGCATCAACTACAACGGCCAGCTCTACCGGGCCTACGACGGTCAGCTGACCTTTGAACTTTCTACGGTCGGTCTAGTCGCTGGCTTCACCGGAGGCGCCGAGGATGGCTATGTCATGCAGTTCACCGCGATCCCCGAGCCTAGCACGATGGGCTGGGGGCTAGGGGCTCTGGCCCTGGCCTTGACTGCGGCCCGTCGACGCCTGCGACCTTGACTCAGGGGTGGTCGCTTGCCAGCCTCCCGTCTCCGGAAACGGTAGCGTAGCTCAGTTGGTTAGAGCGAGGGACTCATAAGCCCTAGGTCGGCGGTTCGATCCCGCCCGCTACCACCACCGGAAATTCTCAGGCCGCCAAGATGCCCTGCACAGGAATGTCGCGCCCGTCCTTCCAAAGGGTCTCCAGGCGGAAGGCCGCACGGGTCTCGGGACGGAAGAGGTGGAAGAGCATGTCGAATGCGTCGACCACAACCCAGCCGCTGTCCGACTGAGCCTCGATGCCGCGGACGCGCGAACCGGCCTCAGATAGGGCGCGATCGAGCTCGATGCGCAACGCGCGCAGGTGGGGCTCGGAAGTACCCGTGGCGAGGATGTAGTAATCGGCTACCGAGGAGAGTGCCCCAAGCTGCAGGATACGGATGTCGGATGCCTTCTTTTCATCCAGTGCCTTGACGGCCGCGACCAAGGCGAGAGGCAGGTCGGCGACAGGGACCTTGGGAGCGACCGCAGGCGCACTCACTGCCGTGGGCTGGGGAGCTGCGCTGGCAACGGGCGCGGGCTTCTGGGTGACAACGCGAGGCGCAGGCTTGGCTTTGGCGGGAGCCTTGGCCTTCACGAGAGGTGCCTTGGTCTTCACGGGAGCCTTAGCCTTCACGGGAGCCTTAGCCTTGGCCTTCACGAGAGGGGGCTTGGCCTTGGCAACGACTTGCTTCGAGACCTTGGCCTTGGCAGGTACCTTAGCTTTGGCGGCCTTGGAGGGTGCCTTGGCCTTAGATGCAACTGGCTTCCCGGGCTTGGCCTTGGAGGGTGCCTTGGCCGTAACGCGCTTCGAGCGAGCAAGGGGTGTGGCCTTGCTTTGGGTGGTGGGCTTTTTCTTCTGGGGAGCGGGCATGTTTTAGTTTCGGTAAAGGTTCCGCGCTTGGATGGCGGCTGCGACCCCGGGGAGCAAGGCTTTACCCGGATGACCTCCCGCGGAGAGGATGGCGCGGAGCTCGGAGGAACTGACCGCGACCTCGGGGGCATGGAGGTGGGTGATGCGGGCAAGGCCGTCTAAGGAAGGGTCAAGAGAGCCGTGGGAGCCATCGCGTGCAAGGACCGCGAAGCTTGCCTGGCGACAGAGCCCGCCGATATCCCGCCAAAGGTGGAGCCGGGAAAGCTGATCTGCCCCGAGGATCCAGTGAAGCTCAGTGCCCGGGTGCTCAGCAGCAAGTTCCCGGGCGGTGTCGACCGAGTAGCTGACGCCCCCGCGACGAAGCTCGCGGCTGTCGATCTTGGCCCACGCTCTCCCTGCAAAGGTGAGCTGGAGCCATTCCAGGCGGTCGGCGTCGGGAGCGATCGGTCCACTCTCCCTCAAGGGGGCGCGTGCGGCTGGGATAACCAGGACCTGTTCTAGCCCCAACTGACGTTGGGCTGCCTCTGCCGCCGCCAGATGGCCAGCGTGCGGGGGATCAAAGGAACCGCCAAGGATTCCGATGCGAGCGACGACGCTCACATCAGCTCCGAGGCGAGCTCGGAGAGCTGGGAGCGGACGCCGTGGAGGAGGCGGACATGGGCGGTGATGGCGTGCCCCTTCATCCGCTCATGGGTGTGAATCAGGCCGTTGGACTTGCCATCGAGGTAAGGGGTGTCGACCTGGTCGAGGTCGCCGATGAGCACGAGCTTCGAACCCTCGCCGATGCGGGTAATGACCGTCTTGGCCTCGTGGGGCGTCATGTTCTGGGCCTCATCCATGATCATGTAGGCATGCCCGATGGAGCGCCCACGGATGTAGGTCATCGCCTCAATCTCGACCAGCCCGCTGTCGAGGAGCCACTGGTAGGGACGGCGGGGTTGCCCAGCCGTCTGGGCTTGGACCTGCGAGCCGAAGATGGGAGGAGCGACCTTGCGGGCCATGGCCTGCTTGCGCTTGGCCTTGCTGTCGCTGGCCACCACGGCGGTGGTGGGTGCCACGGGAGCGGGGGGCGCCCCGGCGCGGGAAAAGAGCACCTCAAGGTTATCGAAGTAGGGCTGGATGTAGGGCGAGAGTTTCTCCTCCTTGGTACCGGGAAGGGCTCCAAGGTCCTTGCCGATTTGGACCACGGGACGTGAGACGTAGAGTTTCTTGTAGGGCGAGAACTCGCTGAGTACCTGAGCAAGGGCCGCGGCGATGGAAAGGAAGGTCTTGCCCGTGCCAGCCCGGCCAAAGCACGTGACCAGACGGATGTCAGGGTTGAGCAGGGCATCGAGCAGGATCCATTGCTCGAAGTTCTTGGGGATGACGCGCATGCCGCGCGGCATCTGCAGGCCCTTGCGCGCGCCAGGGACATCGGAAAGGAACTCGCGGTAGAGAGGGAGAGAGACCAGCGCGCCGTCGCCAGCATGGCGGGCAGGCTCAGTCCAGGTCTCGGAGACGACCATGACATACTCGTTGAGCAAGGAGCCGCCGTGCACATCGTCAGGAACCGAGGTCCTGCCGAGCTCCCGAAACTCGCGCATAGCCTCAGGATCGAGAGTCACCGAGCGATATTGGCCCTCCTCGCTGAGCTCAACCCGATCGTTGCGATAATCCTGTACCTCGAGACCCAATGCCTTGGCCTTGAGCGCCATGGCGGCGTCTTTGGTCACCAGAATGACGGGGCCGTCGGTGGTATCGCGCAAGTAGAGCGCAGAGGCGATGATCCGGTGGTCGGGAGTGTCGACCGAGAGGAAGACGGCGCGGAGCCGGTCAGAGCGAGCCCCCGCGAAGTGCTCTCGGATGAGAGACTCGTTGACCACCACGCGCAGCTCACCGCCACTCGGCAGCCTCGCCACCAGCGCGCGGGGAGCATCGGCCTCGCCCTCGGAGATGTCGGCCAGCGCGCGGTTGTCGAAGATCTCGCGCACCGCGCGGTTAATCCGGCGGGCGCTGGCCCCCACCTGCCCTTCCTGGGCCTTGAGGCGATCCAGCTCAGAGAGCACTTCGACCGGGATGGCGACGATGTGTTCGTCGAACTTCCGGTAGGACTCCGGGTCGTGGATGAGGACGTTCGTATCAAGGACGTAGGTCTTTTTCACGATGGGGTAATTATCGCGTGGCTGGAGCCCTGCGGCAAGCCTTAGCGGGAGGGTTCCTCGGGCTCCGCCAAGGAACGAAGGAAATCCCAGCTGTAGATGCCGCTGCTATGGCCATCGCTGAAGACCAGGGACAGGGCATAGTTGCCGACCCGGTGCATGCCGACCAGCGTGACACCGGGGAACTCCCTTGGGCCATCGCCGCCGTGGAGGTTGCCAAGGATGTCACGCTCGCCGAGGTTCTCCGCGCTGGGCGAGCGCTCGCGTAGAAACTCCCCAGGCAGGAAGTCCTCGCGCCCGTCCGGCCAGCGGAGGGCGAGGAAATTACCGGCTATCTGGATGTCGGTCGGCGGCCCCATACCCCCTTTCTGCCGAAGCCAGGCCCGCCGACAAGCGTGGAGCGGGGGTGGCTTGACTCGGGCGACCTAGAAGGGGATTGTGCCCGAACTATGGCAGGCGTCGGAAAACTCCTCAAACAGGCCCAGCGCATGCAACGCGGTATCGCCGCTGCGCAGGAAGCCCTCGCCGCCGAGCGGATCGAGGTCTCACACGGCGGCGGCGCGGTGCGCGTCACGGTCAACGGTCACGGCGACATCCTCGCCCTGGTCATCGACCCCGACTTCGCTAAGGAGGGAGCCGAGGCCCTCTCCAGCGCGCTACTCTCTGCGTTACAGGAAGCCACCTCCAAGGCCCGGGAGGTCAATCAATCGCGCATGCAGGCTGCCACTGGTGGTTTCTCCCTCCCCGGCATCGGGGGCGTCTGACCAGGGATGACACCCGCCTTCGAGAAGCTGCGGCAACTGCTCCGCGGGCTGCCTGGCCTCGGACACCGCTCGGCCGAGCGTCTCGCCCTGCACCTCCTCGTGGAGCGGCCAGCCAAACTCGCCCCCTTACTGGAGGCCCTCCAGAGCGCAGCCATCGCCGTCCGTCGCTGCGCACGCTGCGGTAACCTCGCGGAGTCGGAGTCGTGCGCAATCTGTACGGAGCCGAAGCGCGACCCTTCCGTACTCTGCGTGGTCGAGAACGTCCCCGACCTGATGGCACTCGAGCGGACAGGCGTCTTCCGCGGCACCTACCACGTGATCCACGGCCGCCTCTCGCCGATCAACGGCATCGGCCCGGGCGAACTCAACCTCGCGAGCCTGGGCGTGAGGCTGGCCACGGAGCCGGTGACGGAGGTCGTTCTGGCGCTGGGTAATGACATCGAGGGCGAGGCCACCTGCCATTACATCCGCGAGAGTTTCCTCTCCGGACGCATGGGCACCAAGGTGACGCGTATCGGCTTCGGGCTGCCCAGCGGCAGCGGCCTGACCTTTGCCGATGCTGAGACCTTGCGCAGCTCCCTGGAAGGAAGACGCGATGTCATCAACTGAGGCTCCCGACGCCTATCCCGCCGCCCTCGAGGCTGCATGGATGGACCTTGCTCGGGAGGCCACCTCCGCTCAAGGCGAAGAATCCCTTGAGCGCCTGCGCCCGAGTGTCGAGCGCCTCTCCGACCTCTTCACACTTCAGCGCCCGGCCGGCGCCTTCCCCGATTACCTCGCCGACCCTGCCCTGCTCGCTGCCTACGGGCTGTTCTTTTTCCCCCAGTCCTGGACCAGGACGGGTTGGGCAATGGCCCACGCCACTCTCCGCGGCTGGAGACCCGGGCGCAGCCCCGCACGCGTGCTCGACCTGGGATCAGGTCCCGGCTCATGCGGGCTCCGCGCCGCGCGCTTCTTGAGTAATCGTGGCGAGACAGCGGGTGAGTTGCACTTGGTCGACCATTCCGCCTTTGCCTTGGCGGCGGCGGACCGGGTCGGATCCTCCGCCGCTCCAGGCTGGACGATACTGGGAAGGGTTGGCGATGCCCGCTCACCCCACACATGGCCTGAAGGCAGCTTCGACCTCATCCTCGCGGGGTTCGTGCTGAACGAGCTCGGCCTCGACGAGCCGGGAAGGGATGCTTGGCTGGAGGCAGCGGCCAGCCGTCTGGCGCCCGAAGGCTTGCTCATCCTGATTGAGCCAGCCTTGCGCGAGACCGCAGAGCCGCTCCGTCGACTCTCCGATCGGCGGGCGTCGGTCTCCCCCTTGAGGATCGGACCCGAGGTAGACGACTCACCCTGCCCCATGCTTGGGAGCGAGCATTGGGACCATGAGGTGCGCGCATGGCAGGCACCCCCGGCCACGGAATTCCTCAATCGCAAGCTCCACCGCAGCCTTGGAGCAGTCCGCTTCTCTCAAGCGTTGTTCTCGGACGCCTCCCTGCCCCCATTGCCCCCCGAGGCCGCCCGCGTGGTGGCTCAGCCGCAGCTGATCAAGGGTCTCTTCCGCCTTGTGCTATCCTCCGGTGGACGCCTGCGCACCGTCGAGGTACCGACCCGGGGCTGGAGCAAGCGCGAGGCCAAGGACTACGCCGCCGGATTCGAACGCGGCGACCTGGTGACCGTGCCGGTCGGGGAACACCGACGCCTCGCGAGCCCTTCCGAGCTGAGGCGGCTCGGACCCTAAGAGTCCCGCCTTGCTCCCACCGCTACGGCTGGGAAGGATGCGACCCATGGCGAACCGCTTCCTGCCGAGCGACCTCGATCGCAGCCGACCTCTGGCAATTATCGCTGGTCGTGGCTGCTACCCCAGCCTTCTTGCCGAGGCTGCGCGTGCGGCGGGGATGCCCGTGCGGCTCGTCGCCTTTTCGGGCGAGGCCGAACCCGAGCTCATCTCAGCCTTCGCACCCTCGGAACGGCGGGAGATCGAGGTGGGCCAGCTGGGAGCCCTGCTTTCCAGCCTACGCGAGCTCGGGGCGGGTAACGCGGTCATGGCGGGCCAAATCGCACCGCGTAAACTCTTCTCCGGGATGATCCCCGACCTGCGCCTCATCGCGCTGCTCGCGCGGCTTCCCGAGCGTAATGCCGAGACCATCTTTGGCGCCATCGCGGCAGAGATCGAGTCCACGGGCGTCAGGATGATCGATGCTCGCTCCTTCCTCGACGCGCATTTGGCCACGGAAGGCCGCATGACAGGCTGGTTGGCTGGCTCCGTGGACAGCGAAGCCCTCGCCTTCGGCGTGCGCATTGCACGCGAGATGACCCGGTTGGATATCGGTCAGGCGGTGGTCGTGGCCAAGGGGACGGTCATTGCGGTGGAGGCCTTTGAGGGGACCGATAACATGCTCCGACGCTGCAGCGCGACCGGCGGCAAGGAGATGCTCTTGGTCAAGGCAGCCAAACATGGGCAGGACTGGCGATTTGACGTGCCCTGCTTCGGCGAGCGCACGCTCGAGAGCATGGCCGAAGGAGGGGTGAGGCAGGCAGCACTGGAGGTCGACGGCGTGCTGCTGCTAGACAAAGTACGCGTGCTCGAGAAGGCCCGCCAGCTCGGCATCACGCTCGTCGGCTTCCGATGAACCCAGCCGAGGCCATCGTCGCACGGCTCCTTTCCGAGCGACTCGGCACGGCGGGCAAAGTTCTCTCCGTCTCCCTCGACAAAGGGGAGGCGAGCCTGAAGCTGGAGCTGCGCGGCCAGCCGTCGCCAGTCGAGCTCTTCGCGGAGGGACTTCGCTGGGAGCCCGACGAGGGGTATATCATCCTACGATGGGACCGAGCGGGGTCCTCCCTCGAGTGGGCCGACGCGCTCTTACGCGAGGCCGGCGAGCGAAACGGGCGAAGCTTGCGTCTGAAGGACGGCCTTCGACTGCTCCCGCTCAAGGCACTGCTACCTCGCTCCTAATCAGGCGAGGATGCCCTTGACCAACTTGCCAGCGATGTCGGTCAGGCGATGGTGACGTCCCTGGAAGCGGAAGGTCAGACGCTCGTGGTCGACGCCAAGCAGGTGGAGCATGGTAGCGTGCAGGTCATGCACATGAACGCCGTCGCTCGCCAAGTTGTAGCCAAACTCATCCGTCGCGCCGTGGACATGCCCACCCTTCACGCCGCCACCGGCCATCCAGATACTGAAGCAACGAGGGTGATGGTCGCGACCATAGTTATCCTTGGTCATCGCACCCTGGCAGTAGGTCGTTCGGCCGAACTCGCCACCCCAGACCACTAGGGTGTCCTCAAGCAGGCCACGTTGGGCGAGGTCGCTGACCAACGCGGCGGAGGCTTGGTCCGTCTGGGCGCACTGTCGGGAGATGCCTCCCGGCAGGCTGCCGTGCTGATCCCAGCCCTGGTGGAAAAGTTGGACAAAGCGGACGCCGCGTTCGACCAAGCGGCGCGCCAGCAAGCAGTTGGCGGCATAAGTCCCCGGGGTGCGCACCGAGGGACCGTAACTGGCAAGGGTGGACTCCGATTCCTTGGAGAGGTCGGTTACCTCGGGGACACTTGATTGCATGCGGAAGGCCATCTCGGCCTGGGCGATACGGGCCTCGACCTCGGGATCCAACGTGGCACGAGCCTGCTCCCCGTTGAGGCGACTCAGTGCTTGGATGGTCGCTTGCCGAGCATGGGGCGAAACACCCTCGGGGTTGGTCAGGAAAAGCACTGGCTCCTTGCCGGATCGGAACTGCACACCCTGGTGCTCGCTCGGAAGGAACCCGGAACCCCAGAGGCGGGAGTAGAGCGGCTGGTCACGACTGGCGTCCTTGGAGACTAGGACGATGAAAGCGGGTAGGTTCTCGTTGAGGCTACCGAGGCCGTAGGACATCCATGAACCCATCGAGGGCCGACCGGCAATCTGGCTACCCGAGGCGAAGAAGGTGATGGCGGGGTCGTGATTGATAGCCTCGGTGTGCATCGACCGCACCACGCAGAGGTGGTCAGCGACGCCGCCCGTGTGACGCATGAGGTCGCTCATCTCGATGCCCGCCTTGCCATAGCGCTTGAACGGCGTGAAGGAACCCGCCATCGGGAGCGCGGACTGCCCGCCGCTCATGCCCGTCAGGCGCTGACCCTTGCGCACAGAATCCGGCAACTGCTCGCCATGACGCTGGTTAAGGAGCGGCTTGGGGTCGAGAGTCTCCAGCTGCGAAGGGCCACCTGCCTGAAAGAGGTAGATGACGCGCTTGGCCTTCGGTAGAGGATGGCCGCTACCGCCGAGGGCTTGAGGGGAAGCGGAGAGGGGAGCACCCAGCACACGGTTGAGGGCGAGGGAGCCGAGCCCGAGCGCGGAGGCGCCCAGGAAGTGCCGACGCGTGGAACGCATCAGCTGGTCGTAGGTGGGGGGAAGAGGGTTCATCTTAGCGTAGGCTGAGGGTGGCATCGCTCGCCAGCAGGGTGGAGCAGACAAGGGTGAGCGCGGCGAGATCGGCATCAGGCTTACCCGCGTAGGACTCGGCGGAGGCAGGGGCGCCGAGGAACCGCGCGGACTCCTCGCGGTGCAGCACGAGCAGGGTGGACAACTCGCTGGGGGTAGGAGGGCGAGCCGCAAGCAGGCGGAATGCACGGGTGATCCGCGAGGCAGCATCGGGGCCTCCCTCTCGGATAGCCCTGGCCGCAAGGGCTCGTGCGATGGCGAGATTTTCAGGATCATTGAGCAGCGCGAGCACCTGCAGCGGCGTATTGGTGGTGAGACGACGCGGCTGGCAGACCTCGCGCGAGCCGGCGTCGAAGAGTGTCTGACTAGGAGGGGGCGCGGTGCGCTTGCGATAAGTGTAAAGGGAGCGCCGGACAAGCTCCTCGCCCTTGCCAGGGGCGAGCTCATCGCCCACTCCGGAGTCACCCCAGTTGAGCGGACGCACACCGGGCCCGCCGAACTTGCGCACGAGCAGACCCGAGGCAGCGAGGCCTTGGTCGCGCAACATCTCGGCGGAGAGCCTCCGGGCGGGACCGCGGGAGAGGAGTTTGTTGGCGGGGTCCTTGGCTAAGCGATCAGGAGTGGGAAGGGAGGATTGACGGAAGGTGGCGCTCAGCACCAGGCGGCGGAGCATGGCGCGCTGGTCCCAGTCACGGGCGAAGTCGGCCGCAAGGAGGTCGAGCACCTCAGGATGGGAGGGAAGGTCACCGAGCAGCCCGAAGTTCTCGGCCGTCTCGACCAGACCCCGCCCGAAGACTTCCGTCCAGATGCGATTGACCGCCACCCGAGCAGTCAGGGGATTATCTGGGGAGAAGGTCCAGCGGGCAAGGGCCAGTCGGTCGGCTACTTCGCCGGGCTTGTGCGGGAGTACGGCGGAGAGGGCGCCAGGGGCGACGGGCCCGCGGGCGGTGTCGGGGTGATTGTACTCTCCACGGGTCAAGATGTAGGTCGGCCGGACATGGGGCGTGGGCGCCATGACGGAGATGGCAGGCATGCGGTTCTCGTGCTCCTGCAAGGCCTGGAAGGCTGTGCGGACCTTGGCGAGCGCCGCCACCCCCACGGGCGAGCGCAGCCGAGCGTGCGCGGCAAGTGCGATAGCCGGGGGCTGCTCGCCATGCAGGACAGCCACCTCGGCAGGCGTCAGAGCTTCTCGCCACACTCGCACCTCATCGACATGGGCACCGCGGAGGCCAAGGTCGCGCGAGCGGGAGCCTAGCTCGAGATCGGAACCAGAGATCATGCCTTGGAGCTGATCGCGAAGGATGGCCGTGGGCTCGGGACGTCCGTTAATGAAGAGCGAGAGCCCGGAGGCGCGACCCGTGCCGTCGTAGGTTGCCGTAAGGTGAAACCACTCCCCGAGGGGGACTTCCCGCTCGGCGCGGATGGCGAGCGCCGAGCCAGGCCATTGGTGAATGAGCGCCCATACCAGTCGCCCGTCTGCCACCGAGAGGTCAACCCCGGAGGCGTCGGCGTCTCCGGTGTAAAATCCGGAGGCATGGACGATGACCGCACGCGCGTGCCGCTCGGAGAGGCGCAGCCAAGCGGAGAAGGTGAAGGGGGAATAGGCCTGATTGCCACCCGTCCCGTTGAGCAGGATGCCACCATCTCCGTCGAGCCTGCCACCTTGGCCAGACCTTCCGGGGGCGAGGACAAAAGAGCCGAGCTGCTCGCCGCGCTTGCGATCCGTCGTGGCGGGAGCACCGCCAGCAACCGCGTTGGGCGTGGCACCCTTGGCGAGGACCTCTAGAGGATAGTGCGCAAGAGGGCCGGGCACGGTCGGCAATGATGCCGAGGCGGGGAGCGGTGAGGCGACCAGCTGGTCGAGTTCGGCACGCGCCTTGGAGAGCGCAGTAGTCAACTCGGCGGTCCTTAACTCTTGGGCGGGGTTAGCGATGCGCAGGACGGGTGGAGGTGCACCGCGGCCGGTGTGGTAAGTAAGAAGACCATTCTCATCAATTGCCCCAAAGATGGCGGCGAGTGAGAAGAACTCCGACTGCGGAATCGGATCGAACTTGTGGTCGTGGCAGCGGGCGCAGTCCATCGTCATACCGAGGACCGCCATGCCGTAGGTGTTGACCCGATCAAAGATGCCATCCTGACGGAACTCCTCGGCGATGGAGCCGCCCTCGAAGGTCATGCGGTGGATCCGATTAAAGTTAGTGGCGAGACGGGTGTCACTCGTAGCGTCTGGCAAGAGGTCGCCCGCGAGCTGCAAGGTGACAAACCGATCGTAGGGCATGTTCGCCTTGAGGGAGCGAAGGACCCAGTCGCGCCAGGGCCAGGCCAGCATCGCATAGTCGCCAGAATAGCCGTAGGTGTCGGCATAGCGGGCAAGGTCGAGCCAGCTGGTGGCAAAATGCTCGGCCGCGGCATCAGAGGCTAGCAAGGCATCGACCCGCCGCTCATAGGCATCGGCGGAGGTGTCCGCGGCGAAAGCATCGACTTCCTCTGGTGAGGGGGGCAGGCCGGTTAGAACAAGGGAGACGCGACGCAGAAGGGTGATGCGGTCCGCTTCGGGCGAGGGAGCCAGGCCCTCACGGGAAAGGCGGGCGAGGATGGGACCGTCGAGCGGATCACGCACCCAGCCCTTGCGATCATCAGCCACGACCGTTGGCTTGGTCGGGGGAACGAAGGCCCAATGTGGCTGGTAGACAGCCCCCTCTAGCACCCAGCGGGTGAGGAGCTCGCGCTCGCTGGAAGAGAGGGGCCGCTTAAGCTCAGGAGGCGGCATGACATCCTCGGGGTCCTGTGAATGCATCCGGGCGATCATCTCGCTGCCCGCTAGGTCATCGGGATTGATGGCGCGCGAGCCGCTCTCTAGGAGAAGGCGCGCACCCTCGGGCGTGTCGAGCCTGAGGCCGGCTTTGCGACCCTTGTCGCCATCGGGACCATGGCAACCATAGCAGCGGTCGGAGAGGATGGGCCGGATGTCCCGATTGAAGTCAACCGATGCCACGGTAGGGGCTGGCTTGCAGGATTGGATGCAAAAAGCACCCAGAACAAGCGTGAGGGCGGCAAGGCAGGCGGCGGGGCGAGGGAAGAACACCTGTGTCAATAGACAGCCTTAGAGAGGCGGAGGTTTCAGCCTTCGAGGAAATTCCAGCCTTCCGCTGCCTGGGCGAAAAGCCAGGCAAGGAAGACGGAAAGAACGATAACCAGGGCCTTGCGATGGAGCAGCCAGCGGCCGCGGAGATCCTCGCGATGGGTAACCGCACCTTGACCGGTCAGGAACATCTTCAGCCGGGCCACCCAGGGCATCCGAGTTTGGCGGCTCAGGTCGGGATGCGGGTAGCCCCGCTCCCGGTAGACGCGGGAACCTCGGAGACGCAGGAGTAGGCGACGCCACATGATTTCAGCCTGCGGGTATGCCCGCTCTTTACAAGCCGGGGTGCTTGACCTAGCCACCTAGTGGTGAAAGCGACCACCCGCTCCCTCCGCGCCCTCAAGGGTCGACGTCCCATGGTCTGCCTGACCGCCTACGATGCCATCACGGCCCGTCTGGCAGATGCCGGAGGCGCAGACCTTATCCTGGTGGGGGATTCCGTCGGGAATGTTGTCCTGGGGTTCGAGAGCACGGTACCGGTCACCCTCGAGATGATGGCGCACCATGTCGCAGCCGTCACCCGAGCCAAAACCTCAGCCCTCGTGGTGGCCGACATCCCCTTCGGCGTCGCACACGAGCCCTTCCCCGCCCTACTACGCGCCTGCCGGCGGCTGGTGCAGGAATGCGGCGCCGAGGCAGTCAAGATTGAGGGCGGCCGCACCCTCGCCCCGGCTGTGGCCAAGCTGGTCGACGCAGGCATCCCCGTGATGGGTCATATCGGTCTCCTCCCGCAGCGCGTGCACTCCGCTGGCTACCGTCGACGCGGCCTGACCGACGAGGATAGGGCTGCAGTCCTTGCCGATGCCTTGGCCATCGCCGAGGCTGGAGCCTTCAGCCTAGTCGCCGAATGCGTGGAGCCATCGCTGACCCGCGAGATCCGCGCGGCGATCGCCATTCCTGTCATCGGCATTGGCTCCGGCGAGGGCGGCGACGGCCAGATCGCCGTTATTCACGACCTGCTTGGGCTGACGGACCATCCTCCCTCTTTCGCCCGTCCGGTAGCGAGGCTCGGCAGGGACGCCACCACCGCGCTCAAGCGCTGGGCAACCAAGGTACGCAAGGGGGCACGCCGATGAACAGCGTAGTGCTTGGCGCGGGTGCCTGGGGTACGGCGATGGCTATTCACCTTGGACGACAGGGGCACACTGTCACCCTCGTCCCTCGCCGCGTCGAGCAGGCCCTCGAGCTAGCCGACCGTCGCGAGAATCGGACCTACCTTCCCGGACACTTCATCGACGCCAGTATCCAGCTTGGCCTTGAAATGGCACCCGCCCTGATGGAGGCCGACCTCGTCTTCCTCGCCTGCCCTTCGGGCGGGCTCGCCGAACTCGCCGCGAGCGTAGCCAAGGCCGTCGACCGCAGCCAGCCACCGCGCCTGGTCATCTCGCTTTGCAAAGGCCTCGACCGGACCACGCTTCGCCGCCCCTGCGAGCTCGCCGCCGCCGCACTCCCGGGAATCCCCGTTGCCACCATGACTGGACCGACCAATGCCGACGAGGTCGCGCGTGGCCTGCCATCGGCGGTGGTACTAGCGGGAACGGACGCGCCGGCGCTCGCCGCTGCACAATCGGCACTGAGCGGCGCGACTCTCCGTGCCTACACTTCATCCGACGTGATCGGCGCCGAAATCGGTGGAGCCCTCAAAAATGTCTACGCCCTCGGCTCAGGCATGTGCGATGGCCTAAGCCTAGGCTCCAATGCCAAGGCCTCGCTGCTCACGCGCTCTCTCCAAGAAATGGTGCGGCTCGGTGAAGCCCTCGGTGGCAGGCGCGAGACTTTCCTGGGCCTCAGCGGCGTGGGCGACCTCATGGCCACGGCCCACGGCGCCTGGAGCCGAAATCGCGGCTTCGGCGAAGAACTCGCGCGCGACGCCGCCAGCGCCCGCGCCGGACTCGCGCAACGTCGCTCGGTGGTCGAGGGCGTCTGGTCCACCCGTGCCTTTGCCCAGATCGCCAACGAGAAGGGCGTCGATGCGCCTATCCTAGGCTGCCTCGATGCCATCCTCGAGGGAAGACTCGAGCCCGCCGCTGGCGTCGCCCGCCTGATGGGACGCGACCTGCGCAGCGAGGCATGAGGCCACCCTCCCCCGGTCCTTCCCCCATCCATGGCACAGGGCTCTTCGCCCGGGACACCCACCGAGCTGGCGACATCCTTTGTCAGTACAGCGGGAGAAAGGTTAGCGCACCCCCACCTCCCGATAGTTCAGGCCTGACCTTCGGGTTTGAGCTCAGTGAAGGCAGCTGGATCGACGGCTCTGACCCGGACAACCTCGCCCGACACGCCAACCACAGCTGCGAGCCCAGCACCGAGGCGGTGCGCGAGGGTGACAGCATCATGCTCGTTGCCATTCGCGACCTCCAGCCAGGCGAGGAACTCACCTTTGACTATGGCTTCGGACTGGCCGATTGTCTTGCACACCCCTGCCACTGCGGGTCCAAGGGCTGCCCAGGGCGCATCATTGCGGCCCCTTTGCGCCCCTTGCTCAGACGGCAAAAGCTGGGTCGTACAACGGGGGATTGACCCCCCGTGCCCGCTCGGACAACTTCCGACCTCGGTCCCCCGAGACTACCCATGACCAAGACCTCCCTCCAATCGCTCGACCCCCGCGTGCAGAAGCAGTTCGCCGCCGCCGAGCAGAACCTGAAGACCAACCCGCAGTACGCCATGGAGCTCGCTGCCGGATTGCTCTCCCGGAATCCGGGCTGCGTCGACATTCGGCGCCTCCTTCGCAAGACACAGAAGGCAGTACTCGGGACGGGCTCGGGAGGGCTAGGAGGCATGCTCAGCGGACTCATCGGCGGGCCGAACCTTAAGCTGGCGGAGTCCGACCCCGTCGCTGCGATGGCTGAGGCCGAGACCCGCCTGGCCAAGAGACCCTCCGACATCGGAGCACATCGCCAACTGGCCGCCGCTGCGGCCAAGCTCGGTCTTTGGGACACCGCCGCCTTCGCCCACGAGGAGATCGCCACCCTGCAGCCTAAGGACGTCGGTCCCTGCGTGGCCGCTGCCAACGCTCACATCGAGGACGGTGAGTTCGACAAGGCCGTGGCCTACATCGAGTCCAAGCTCGCCGTCTTCCCTGGCAACGGCGACCTGATGGAGTCCATGCGCTCAGCCTCGGTCGCTAAGACCATGCGCAAGGGCAATTGGGAGACCGGCGACGACTTCCGCTCCAAGCTGAAGGACTCCGATGAGGCGACCCGCCTCGAGCAGGCCTCCCGCGTCATGACCGATGCCGTCTCCGCCCAGGAAGTCATCGCCGACCTCGCCGCAAAAATCGCCGCGGACACCGAGAACCTCACTCTCTATCGCGAAATCGTACGCCAGTTCACCGCCATCGGCGACAACGAGAGCGCCCTAGCCTGGCTACAGCGCGCCCGCGAGACCGCCCTGGGTAAAGGGGACATCTCTCTCGAGCGCCAAGAGCAAGACCTCAGCCTCCGCCTGCTCGGATCCCGAATCAAGGCCGCCCGCGATGCGGGCGACACCGCCGGCGCCGATGCGCTCGCCCAAGAAGAGTCCGATTACCGCCTGGCCGCCGCCACCGCCATGGTGGAGCGCTACCCTAACGACTACGCCTACCGTCACGAGCTCGGCCTGCTGCTGCTCGGGCGCAACCGGCTCGACGAGGCCATCCAGCAGCTGCAGATTGCCCAGCGCAACCCGAAGCTCCGCCAGTCCGCCTTACTCGGGCTGGGCAAGGCCTTCCTCGCTGGACGCAAGTTTGACCTCGCGGTCGAACAACTACAGCTAGCCAAGTCAGAGCTGCTCGTGATGAACGACCTGCGTAAGGAAGTTATCTATACCTTAGGCGGTGCCTTCGAGTCAGCCGGTAAAGCCAAGGAAGCGATTGACGAGTATAAGTTAATCTACACCGCGGACTCATCCTACCGGGACGTCTCCGCAAGGATTAACGCCTTCTACGACAAGCCAGGAGCCTGAGATGGCCCTCACGCCGTTTTCGAGCCTCCTCATCGCCGATGTCGGCGTGAGCATGGGCGACGAGGGCAAGGGACGCCTCATCCCCGAGGTGGTACGCGAGCTGCAAACCCTCACGGGACGTCGCGACGCCGTCGGCACGGTGCTCAAGGTCAACGGCGGCGCCAACTCCGGGCACACTGTCGCAGGGCTTAAACTCAACCTCCTACCCGGCGGCGTGGCCGAGCGCGACGTGGCCTGCCTCGCCCTCGGCTCGGGCGTCGTCGCCGATCCGCGTAAGGCACTCTGGGAGGCGCTCCCTCTCGAGCAAGCAGGACTACCCGTCCTCAACCGACTACTCATCGACGAGCGCTGCATGATCAGCGACGTCGTCCATCGCCTCCTTGACCTCTGCTGGGAGGACTACCGCGTGCGCATCCTCGGCGAAGAACCACGTGGCTCGACCGGCCGAGGCATCTCCCCAGCGTACGTCGACGAAAGCTCGCAACTGCAGATGCAGTACTGGGAGTTCCTCGGACCCCGCGAGGCTTATGCCACCAGGCTCGCCGCACGCATGGACCGGGCCGAGCGCCTCGCACGCCATGTCTGCCAAGTTCCGGCCGACGTCTGGCACGGCTTCTTCGACCGTCTCGGCGAGGCCGAACTCCGGGCCAACGCCGCCGCAGTGGCCGCCGGCACCTTCCCTGCCTCCGAGTTCGACTTCGCCCGCTTCCGCGGCAAGGAGCCCTTCACTTTCGACCGCGAGGCCGTCACCGCCGCCTACTGGGAAGCGGGTCGCCGGCTGGCCCCCTACATCGGCGATGTGCGTGAGCGCATCCTCGCTGACCTCCAGGCCGAACGTCGGGTGATCGGCGAGTTCGGCCAAGCCTTCTGGCTAGACAAGCGCCATGGCTTCGCCCCCAACGTCACCGCCTCCCACACCTACACCCCGGAGATTTTCCAGTCGGCCGGCATCCCCGCCCAGCCCGTACACGTCATCGGCTGCTGCAAGGCCTACGACACCAAGGTCGGCACCCACACCTTCCTCACCCAGATGCCCGCGGAACATCCGCTCGCCATCCGACTCAGTCGGCTCGAGTTCGGCACCAGCACCGGTCGCCAGCGCATGGTGGGATGGTGCGACTTGGTCGAGAAAGCCGACGCTCTCCGCTACGGAGGCTACGATGACCTCGTCATCAACAAACTCGATGCCCTCTCGCCCCATGGCGATTGGAAGGGCGGCGACCTTCTCCTCTGCACCGGCTACGCCGACCGCTCCGGCAAGGTCCTCCCTGGAGTCCCCCGCGATGACGCGCTCCGCCGCACCCTCCGTCCCGTCTACGCCACCCTGCCCGGCTGGACCACCGACATCTCGGGCATCCGCTCGTTTGCCCAGCTACCTCCCGAGGCCCGCCGCTACGTGGCCTTCATGACAAGGGAGATTGTCCGTCTCGCCGCGCGCGACGGCACCCCTCGGCAAATCCCCAACATCCGTTACGTCGGCGTAGGTCCCGATCCCGACCAGGTCATCGCGGACATCCCCCCGACGGATCGCCTCATCGCTGAAGCCTGATCCATGGAGCATACCTTCGCCCTCTCGCTTTGGTCGCTGGTCGATCGCACGAAGGTCGACCCGGCCACCTCGGACCTACGCGGACTTTCCCATCAACTGGGACGTTGGCTGAGCGATCACCACGGCATCCAACACAAGGGCACCGCCATCGAGGAAACGGACGGAGCCCGCCCCGGGGCCGACCCCTTGCTCATCGTAGCCGGTGTGCCGCAGATCCATTGGCCAGCGATGATTGCCCTCGCGCAAACCCAGCGCTCGCCCCTGCACCTCGTCATCCCCGATGCAGATGGGACGCCGATGCT
>JBFZFD010000021.1:0-25451 GCA_041306485.1 Opitutia bacterium
CAGCGGCCTCGATAGCGGCAGCGGGTGGGTAGGAGACGGGCTCGCCGCGTCCGGTGGGCATCATCAGGGAGCGAGCGGCGTCGCCGACCACGACATCGACGGGTACCTCAACGCCCCAGCCGCGGACGAGTGCGGGATCACTGGAGGCGCCCATGGCGGAGGCGGGGACCATGAGTAAGGGCATGCTGCCCTGCTGGAACTTCTGGAAGCGACTGAGCGGGTCGACCAGTGCGAGCACCGGACCGCCCCCGAGTAGAAACTGATCGACGGCGTAGGCGAGTTTCGGGCTGAGGTGATGCGGGTGGACAAGGCAGACCACCGAGGTCTCTTTGGGTAACTCTGTCGCGGTGTTGGAGAGGGTCACGACTTCGAAACTGCGCCCGAGTTCTTGGATAAGGATGTCCCCGGGGCCATCCTGCTGCTGTCCGGGCGGCAGTTCGTTGGAGATGGGCAGGGTAGTGATGAGCGCGAGGCGAGGGCGCTTGAGCCGGACGACCGAGGCAATCAGTTGCGAGAGGTCGTGCTCGAGAAAGCGCTCGCGACGGGGATCAAGGAAGGGCAGGGCGCGCAGGGTATCGGCCTGCTGAGCGGTGACTCCCATGTAGGCGTTGCCACCCTCCGTGCGCGTACCGCTGAGGCCGTAGCGCTGGGCGCGCGTCTCTGCCTCCGTGTCGGGCTGAGGGTCCGTCACGCGGAGTCGCACCTTACCGCGGGAGGCATCGGCGTAGGCCTGAAGCAGGCCCTCTACGCGTCGGGCATAGGCTTGCAGGTAGGGCGAGAGGCGGGTGTCAGAGCGGCTAACAAAGAACTCGAGGGTCACTGGCTCACCCACGCCGGCGGCGAGATTCTGCGAAGCCTCTGAGAGAGTAAAGATACGGTCTTGGGTGAGGTCGGCCTGCAGGCCGAGACGCCCGGCGATGATGTTGGCGAAGAGGCCGGCGGCGAGGATGGCCACAGCGGCGAGGAGGAGGGAGGCGCGGTTCATGGCATTCAGCGGCGTTCGATGGCGAGGGTGCCAAGGCCGAGACCGGCCAAAGCGACGCTCACAAAGTAGGTGGCGGGCTGGAGCGCGAGTGACCCCAGGGTGAAGGGCTCAAGGTTGCGCCACAGGCCGAGCCGCGAGACCCAGGCGACCTGCTCTGGGGCGAGCATGCCTTCAAGAAGCCCGTCGAGTACTCCATAGCCGACGATGACCAAGAGGAAGCAGGCGAGGAAGCCGGTGACGAAGGCGATGACCTGGCTTCGGGTCAGGGCAGAGCAGAGCGAGGCCACGCCGAGGCAGGCCCCGCCGCAGAGGAGCGATCCAGCGTAGCCGCTCGCGACCACGCCCCAGTCAGGATCTCCGAGCCAGCCGACCGTCAGTGCCATCGGCAGCGTGGCAAGAAGGGCGGTCGCGAGGAAGAGCCAGCCCGCGAGGAACTTGCCAAGCGCGGCCTGCCAGACTGTCACCGGCCAAGTGAGCAGGAGCTCGAGCGTGCCCTGACGGCGCTCCTCCGCCCAGAGGCGGGCACCGGCGGCCGGAGCGAGGAAGGCCCAGAGCCAGGGATGGTAGAGGAAGAACCGGTCGAGGTTGGCAACGTTGGCTTCGTAGAAGGAGCCGACGAAGAAGGCCAACGACACCGCAAAGGCGTTGAAGACGGCGAGGAAGACGTAGGCGAGTGGCGTGCGGTAGTAGCCGAGGAACTCGCGGGTGAGGATGGCACGGAAGGCTCGCATAGTGTCAGGCGGTGAGGTGGCGGAAGATTTCGTCGATGCGCTTGCCCGGGAAGCGGGCAAGGAGCGAACTCGGGCTCTCGTCGCAGCGGACCTTGCCGCGGGCGATGAGGATGACGCGGGTGCAGAGGGCCTCGACCTCTTCTAAGAGGTGGGTCGAGACAATGACTGCCTTGCGCTCGGCCATGCCGGCGAGGATGCGCCGCACCTCGTGCTTCTGGTTGGGGTCGAGGCCATCAGTCGGCTCGTCGAGGATGAGTGCTTCGGGGTCGTGGATGACCGCCTGAGCGAAGCCCACGCGCATGCGATAGCCTTTGGAGAGTGTTTCGATCGTCTGCCCGGCCACATCCGAGAGGTGGCAGAGGGCGAGTGTCTCGCGTACCCGCTCGCCCGCATCCGTCAGCCCGCGCAGGTCGGCGGCGAAGGCGAGGAACTCACGCACCGTCATCTCGCCGTACGCTGGCGCGCCCTCGGGCGAGTAACCGAGCTTAGTTTTTGCCACGACAGGGTCGGCGGCGACATCCACTCCGGCGATGCGGGCCGTCCCGCTGTCGGGGCGGAGGTGGCCAGCGAGCAAGCGCATGGTGGTCGACTTGCCCGCGCCATTCGGCCCAAGGAAGCCTACTACCTCTCCGCGATCGACGGAGAAAGAGACATCATCTACCGCGCGAATCGCGCCGTAGTGCTTGGAGAGGTGGGAGGCTTCAATCAATGCCATGGGTGTTTTTGGAAACAGCGGGTGTCGTGGCGGGTTCCCTGGCTCGGCAACGGGCGCCGGACCGTCGGGAGGTCGATGCAAGCAGGTTGGGCGGCTTTGACAAGCGCCACCCGCATGCCTCCTCCTATCCGCTTGTCCCAGGACATCCACCCGCTCACTCTTCCGCCCGTGACCGAGCCCGCCGCCAAGCCCGTCGTCCTGACCTGCGCCCAGCCCACCGGGCGCCTGCACCTAGGCAATTACCTCGGGGCCGTGCTCAACTGGGGGAAGATGCAGGATGACCACACCTGCTACTTTGGCATCGTCGACCAGCATGCCATCACTGTCCCGACCGTCCCGGCCGACCTCCGGGCCAATACCTACGCCTGCCTCGCCCAGTACATGGCCTGCGGGCTGGACCCTGCGCGCAGCCACCTCTTCGTCCAGTCACATGTCACCGGCCACACCGAACTAGCCTGGATTCTTGGCTGTCTCTGCCCCCTCGGCCAGCTCGAGCGCATGACCCAGTTCAAGGACAAGTCCGCTCGCCAGGAGTCAGTCCGGGCCGGCCTGCTCACCTACCCCATCCTGATGGCGGCCGACATCCTTCTGTATAACGCGACTAAGGTCCCTGTCGGCGAGGACCAGAAGCAGCACCTCGAGCTCACCCGCGACCTTGCCCAAAAGTTCAACCACACCTACTCGGAGACCTTTGTCATCCCCGAGCCCTACATCGCCGCGACAGGCGCGCGTATTATGTCCCTTCAGGACCCGGGCTCCAAGATGTCCAAGTCAGACCCCAACGCCTCCGCCACCCTCTTCGTGACTGACTCGGCCGAAGAGATTCGTCGTAAGATTGGCTCCGCCGTAACCGACTCCGGCTCCGAGGTGCGCGCCTCTGCCGACAAGCCCGGCGTGGCCAACCTCCTTCAGATCCTCTCTGCCTGCTCCGGCCGCCCCGTACCCACCCTCGAGGAGGAGTTCCGAGGCAAGGGTTATGGCAGTTTCAAGCAGGCGGTCACCGACGCCGTCGATGCCGTCCTCGCCCCTGTGCGGGAGCGCCACGCCACCTTCGCCGCGGACCGAGCCGAGCTCGACCGGGTGCTCAAGGCCGGGGCCGAGGGTGCCCAGAAGGCCGCCTACCGCACCCTCGCGAAGGTCCACCGCAAGGTCGGCTTTGTCGAGCGGCCGCGCTGAGCAGTCCTCCTCGATTCCGCCTTGTCCCCGCGGCTGGACAAGGCATCCTGCGGCTCGAGCCCGCGCTCACCCCTGCTCCATGAATCAACTCGCCCAACTGCTGAAGGAAAAATGGTTCCTCGTCGCGGCGGATGCCCTGGTCGTCATCGGAATCCTCAGCCTCGGGCTGGATCCTGATGACCAGTTCCAGGCTTTCCTCGCCGTCGCCGGAATCCTCGCCGCCTCCACCATCGTCGTCCTGCCCGTCCTCCGCGAGGAAGGTGGGCGCAAGCAGCGTCTCGTCGAGGAACGTCGCCTTCGCGCCGCCCTCGCCCAAGAGCTCGATCTGCTCCGCGCTGAGCTTCGCTCTGCTGGCGAGGTTGCCTCTCGGCGTGCGACCGACATCGAAATCGGTGCCCGCAAGGCCGGCGAAGCCGCCGCCGAGGTTGTCGCCCGCAAGGCCTCCTCCGAGATTGCCGTGCTCCGCACCGAAATCGCCGCGGCATCCTCCGCCGAAGATGGCCTCGAGGAGCTTCGCTCTCAAATCCAGTCCGTCGCCGATGCCGCGCGTGGCGCCACCGCCGATGCTGAAACGGCGATCGAGCAAGCCGAGGCCGCCGCCAAGCAGGCCAGTGCCCTCGGTGAATCCCTCGGCGCCGCTCGCTCCAAGGCCGACGCCGCACTCAAGTCACACCAGACCGAGTTGGCCGAGCTACGCCAAGCCCTCGCTTCCCTCCAAGGTCGAATCGAAGCCCTGCGCGCAAACCCTCTTGAGGCCTCCGCTCCTGCCACCCGCGTCGATATTCCCGACGTGGAGCCGGAGGCCGTTGAAAGGGTGGAGGAAGAGGAGGAGACAGAGGAGACCGAGGAGGCTGAGGCGGAAGAGGAGGCTAGGGAATCCGAGGATGCCAAGGAGACCGAGGAGGCTGAGGAGACTGAGGAGGCTAAGGAGGCTAAGGAGGCTAAGGAGTCCGAGGATGCCAAGGAATCCGAGGAGGCTAAGGAATCCGAGGATGCCAAGGATACCGAGGAGGTTGAGGAGGCTGAGGAGGCTGAGGATGCGCCCCTTGCGCGCACTGTCATGGCGACCGAGGAAGATGTCGGTGGCACCTGCCTCATCGTCAACCTGATGATTGGTATCGGCAACAAGCCCTTTGTGCGTGGCTCAGGCCCGGGTCTCTCTGAGGAGGTGGGCGAGCCCATGCAGTTCCTCGCCATCGGTCGCTGGCTCTGGCGCGCGCCCGTCGGGGGTACCGCGGTCACCGTGCAGGTTTGGAAGAATGACAAGTCACCCTTGGGCGAGGCGGTTTATATCCGCGCCGGCGAAAGCCGCGAGCTCGACGAGGCCTTTTTCGCCGGCTGACCATGGAGCGAGGGTGTCGCCTCGCCGTCCTCGGCCTTTTTGTCGTCCACCTCGCGCGGGCTGACTCGCCCGATCTTGCTCCTCCGGCCGCCGCGCCCGCGGCGACGCCTCCCTTGGCTGGCCCCGCGCCCGCCGCCCGCGTCACGAGTCGTGAGACCACTCTCGCCGTGGTCGCCTCGGAGGATGTCACGGCGGTGTCCTTCGTCGCCTCGCATGTCGATGCCCTCGGCGTCTACCTGCGCTCCTCCGCCAATCTCGGCCCGGCTCCCGGCCGCAAGCCACGCATCGAGGCAGCCGACATCGCTGGGCTGCCCGATGTGCATTGCGCCGTCTCTGGAGGTCACGTGCTCGTTGCCGTCCGATTGGGCTCGCCGGCCGACGCACCTCTACGCTCAGGCGAGGCCGCGGCGCGCGCCTGGCTCGCCGCAGCCTCTGTCGCGGGGGCGCAGCCCACCGCCACTCCCGCTGCCTGGGCGCCGCCTTCTCTCGCCGCTGAGGTCGTCGCCCAGCTTCGTCCCGCGATGGTCGACCTTTGGTACCGCCGTGCCGCCGCCCATCCCCCTTCCACCCTCGCCGAGGTCGTGGCCGGGCGCGCGCCGGTTCACGAGTCCCTCCTGCTTGGCCGCGCCCTGCGTCGTGCCCTCGGCCCCGAACGCTTCGCCTACGCCCTCGTCGCCGCTGCCCGCGGCGAGCCCCTCGAGTCTGCGCTCGCCGAGATCGACCGAGAGCCCGCGGCTTGGTGGCCCGCCGCCCGCCAATCCCTCCTCGACGCGAGGCCTTCGCCTTCGCTCGGCATCTCGGAATCTCTCGCCGAGCTCGATGCGCTGGCGCGCTTTGTCCATGACCCGGTGGGGCAGGGTGACATCCTTCTCACCGGCCCTCAGGCCGCGCGCTTGCGCATGCTACCTGCGCTCAAGGTCGCGATGGCCGAGCGACTCGCCCGCCTCAGATTAGGAATCCTTCGTCAAAATCCCGTGGCGCACAATGCCTGGCGTTCGCTTGGCGCCTGGCTGGAGGCTTACCCCACCGCCACGGAGGAGCAGCTCGACCGACTCTGGGTCGGCTACGAGAATGACCGCGCCGCTGCCAGCCGCCTGGCGGCGGAAGTCGAGCAGGCGCTCGGCGAGGCGCGTTGAGCCAATCTCAGCGACCAGCCCCGCGAGGCAGGTTGCGCTGCAGAATCTGGTCGACGAGCGTCACGCGGAAGAGCGAGAGGGCGAGCCAGAGCACGCCCGCAAGGCAGAGAGAGCAATAGGCCGCGCCGAGTAGGACGGCGGTCTCGCCGGCTTCTTCCCAAGGGACGTGCTTCTTGAGGACGCCCGTCATCCAGACGAAGAATACCACAGCCACGACCACATCGATGATGGCGCCTGTCTTGGTGACGAGTTTGGGACGGAGGTTGTCCATGCCCCACCCAAGCCCTCCGGCGGGCGACTGTCAAACCCGCAGGAATTGCAGGAGGTTGACACCCTCGTCCCCCTCTCCAACCTCCCCCGCCCTCGGCCCTCCGGGAAAGCTCCCCCCTTGGAGCCCCGAATCCGCCCTTTTTCCCTTCCCGACGTGGAGCCCAAAGACACTCTCAACCTGCCGGTGACCGACTTTCCGATGAAAGCCGGCCTGGCCGAGCGCGAGCCGACCCGCATCGCCCATTGGGACCGCACCGGTCTCTATGCCCGCCTCCAGGCGCGCAACGCCGGGCGCCCAGCCTTTGTCCTCCACGACGGGCCTCCCTTCACCAACGGCGATGTCCATATCGGCACCGCCCTCAACAAGCTGCTCAAGGACGCCATCCTCCGCTACAAGACGATGCGCGGCTTCCGCACGCCCTATGTCCCAGGCTGGGACTGCCATGGCCTGCCCATCGAGCATAAGGTGATGAAGGAACTCCAAGCTCAGGGTAAGTCGCTCGACGCTCTCGGCGTCCGTCGCGCCTGCGCTGAGTTCTCCGCTGGTTACATCGAGAAGCAGCGCGGCCAGTTCCGTCGTCTCGGTATCCTCGCTGATTGGAAATCCGAGTACCGCACGATGGATCCCACCTACGAGGCCGACATCCTTCGCACCTTCGCCTCCTTCGTCGAGCAGGGCCTCGTCTATCGCTCCAAGAAGCCCGTCTACTGGTCCATCCCCTGCCAGACCGCCCTCGCCGAGGCGGAGATCGAGTACCGCGACAAGCGCTCCCCTTCCATCTGGGTTGGATTCCCTGTGCCTGCCGAGGCCGCCCGCGCTAAGGGTCTCGCCTCAGCGCACGACCTCTCGGTGGTTATCTGGACAACTACTCCCTGGACGCTCCCCGCCAACCTCGCCATCGCCGTCCATCCCGAGCTCGAGTACGTCGAGGTCCGCCACGGTGGCCGCTCCCTGCTCGTCGCCTCCGCGCTGCGCGACGCCTTCGTCGCCGCCTGTGGGCTCGAGGGCGCGACCGACGGCTTCCGCACCAAGGGCGCCGCGCTCGAGGGACTCGCCGCGCGCCATCCCTTCATCGACCGCGCCTCACCCCTCGTGCTCGCGGATTATGTCACGACCGACGCTGGCACCGGCTGCGTGCATACCGCACCGGGCCACGGCGTAGAAGATCACCAGACCGGACTTCGCTACGGCCTCGAGGCCTACTGCCCTGTGCAGGATGATGGCACCTACGCCGCCGACGGCCGCGTCCCCGCCAGCCTCGCCGGCGTTTCCGTACTCGAGACCGACGGTAAGTGCCCCGCCAACGGCGCCGTACTCGCCCTGCTCGACGCCTCTGGCCACCTCGTCCACCGCGCGCCGCTCACGCACAGCTACCCGCACTGCTGGCGCTCCAAGGCTCCCGTTATCTTCCGCGCTCTCGACCAGTGGTTCATCGGCCTTGACCGCGGCGGGCTGCGCACCCGCGCCCTCGAAGCGGTCGGGCAGGTCCGCTGGATTCCTGCCTGGGGCGAGAACCGCATCCGTGCCGCCCTCCAGGGCCGCCCGGATTGGTGCGTCTCGCGCCAACGCGCTTGGGGAGTGCCCATCCCGGCCTTCGTCTCCACCGCCACCGGTGAGTCCTTCCTCGATGCTGGCGTCGCTCGGCATGTCGCTGAGCGCGTCGCTGCCCACGGCGCCGATTGGTGGTGGTCCGCCACCGTCGCTGAGATCCTCGACGGCGCACCCGTGCCCGCCGAGTGGCCGCGCGACCTCCGTAAGGGCGGCGACACACTGGATGTCTGGATCGACTCCGGCACGAGCCACCTCGCCGTCTGCGCGCGTCATCCTGAGTTGCATTGGCCGGCTGACCTCTACCTCGAGGGCTCAGACCAGCACCGCGGCTGGTTCCAATCCTCGCTCTGGACGGCGATGGCAACCAAGGGTTCAGCGCCCTATCGCGCCGTCCTCACCCACGGCTTCGTCGTTAACGAGAAGCGGCAGAAGATTTCGAAGTCCGATGGCAAGCCCCAGACCGCCGACGGCTATGTCGCCAAGCACGGCGCCGACATCGTTCGCCTCTGGGTTGCCTCGGAGAATTACCAGAACGACATCCCTCTCTCGGATGCCATCTTCGAGACCCTCTCCAATCAATACCGCGCCATCCGCAACACCCTGCGCTGGCAGCTTGGCTCGCTCGCCGACTTTGATCCCGCGCGCGATGCGCTTCCCCTCGAGGCTCTCCGCCCCACCGAGCGTTGGCTGCTCGCCGAGACCGCGCGCCTCATCCGCGAGGTCACCGACGCCTGCGAGGCCTACGAGTTCCACCGCGCCAGCGCCGCCCTCGCCACCTTTACCACCGCCACCCTCTCGGCCTGCTACACGAGCATCGTCAAGGACGCGCTCTACACCCTAGCGCCGTCCGACCCCGCGCGTCGCTCCGTGCAGACCGCCCTCCACCTGGTCTCGCGCGCTTACCTCCGCCTGCTGGCGCCCTTCCTTCCCTTCACCGCCGATGAGGCATGGTCCCATGCCGTGGCCAAGGCCGAGTACACCGACACCGACTCCGTCCATCTCCAGCCTTGGCCCGAAGTGCCCGCTGGTTGGGAGGACCCCGAGGCCCATGGCACTATCGCCACCCTCCTGCGCATTGCGGGTGCCCACGCCAACGGTCCCCTCGAGCGACTTCGCCAGGATAAGGCCATCGGCCAGAACCTCGACGCCGCCCTTGAGGTGACGGGTGACCCCTCCGACCCCGATTTTGCCCTCGTCGCCCGCCACGCCCAACTCCTCCCTGAGCTCTGGATCGTCTCCGCCGTCACCGTCACCCCCCTCGCCGGCGCCGCCTTCGCGGTCACCGCCGCCAAGGCCCCTGGAGTCCGTTGCCCCCGCTCCTGGCGCTGGGTCCCCGGTTTGGTCGATGCTGGCAAGTTCGGGCAGGTTTCCCCCCGTTGTCGGGATTCCCTGTTGGCCAAGTACGGCTCCCTCTGAGCCTTCCCTCTTCCTTTTCCCCGCCTTACCAACAGTATACCTCTATGGCCAAGTCCAAGTCCAAGCCCGCCGCCAAAAAGCCCGCCGCCAAAAAGCCCGTGGCGAAGAAAACTCCGGCGAAGAAAACTCCAGCCAAGAAGGCCGTGGCCAAGAAGCCAGTGGTCGTCGCTAAGCCCAAGCCCGCTCCTTCTGTCAAAGGCAAGTCGGCACCCGCCACCAAGTCCAAGCCTGCACCCGCCATCAAGGGTAAGTCCCAACCGGTCAAGCCCGCGCCCACCGTCAAAGGTAAGCCTGCACCGATTGCCAAAGGTAAGTCCGCGCCCGCCAAGGTCACTCCTGTCCCTGCCAAGGGTGGCAAGGGTGGCAAAGCCGGCAAAGCCGCCCCGAACCCTTCCCATGAAGAGCAGCGCAAGCTCCTCGATTCTCATCGTCAGGGCCATCACCAGATCTCGCCGGTCGAGGCTCCCCTGGCCAAGCCCAAGCTGCAGGTCTTCACCGTGGATGATGTCCGCGAGCACCTGAAGTCCCGCGGTCGCAGCAAGCTCAACCTCTGGATTCCCGATGATGACCGCAAGGCCCGCGAGCGCGTCGCCGGCTCGACCAAGGTCGATCGCAGCAAGCCCCATGCCGTCGGCGCCGCCTCCGTCGCCAGCCTGCTCGGCTTCAACCCCTTCAAGAAATCCGACCCTGCCAAGGAGGCTCGCCGCATCCCCGAGAAGTGGAGCCGCTACCATAAGCTCCTCCTAGCGGCTCGCTCTAAACTCGAAATCGTTCTCGCTCGCCACACCGACGAGGCGCTCAAGAAGTCCGGCAAGGATGATGCTGGCGATCTCTCCGGCTACTCCCAGCACATGGCTGACGCGGGTACCGATACCGCCGACCGCGACTTCGCCCTTAACCTTATCTCCAACGAGCAGAATCAGATTAAGGAGATTGATGACGCCATCGAGCGCATGCGCCAGGGCACCTACGGCGTCTGCGAAATCAGTGGACGTCCCATTCCCCCTGCTCGTCTCGCCACCGTGCCACACACTCGCTACTCCATCGAGGGACAGAAGGATCTCGAGCGCCAGCGTCGCGCCATGCGCCGCCGCGGCGGCAACCCCCTCGGCCCCGATGGCGATGAGGTCGGCTTTGGTACTGGCGGTGGTGGCGGCGGCGACGGTGGCGGCAGCGGCGAGAGCGACGACAACTGAGGATGATGACATCTCAACGCTCGCGCTACGCCACCTTCGGGTGGGTCGCGGCCGTTTGCCTCGTCCTCGACCAGCTGACCAAGTGGTTGGTCGTCCGCTACATCCCTTATCCCACGTATCATCCGGGATCGGGCGCGGGCGAGCCCATTGCTCTGCTCGGCGACGCCGTCTGGCTGGTTCACGTGGGCAACAAGGGCGCCGCCTGGGGCCTCGGTGCCGACCATCCCGGCACGAAGCTGGTGCTCGTTGGCCTCGCCCTTGCCGTACTCGCCTTCGTCTGGTTCAAGCGTCGAGAGTTCCTGCAGGAGCTCGCAGGCGGCCAGTTGGCCTTCGGTCTCTTTGTCGGCGGCGCCATCGGCAATGTCATTGACCGGGTGGCCCGCGATCACGTGGTCGACTTCGTCGACGTACATCTCCCCTTCACTCTCCTCGGGAGCAATCGCTGGCCCGCCTTCAATGTGGCCGACGCCTGTATCTGTGTTGGTGTCGCGCTCTACTTCGCCTTCCTCTGGCGCCAAGACCGCGACCTGCGTCGGCGAATTTCCGAACAGGCTGGCCGCGACACCGGCTCCAGATCGCCCGGCGCTTGAGCCTCCCCGCCGCCGACCGCTTCGATCTCGCCGCGCACCCGGGCTCGCGCGCCTACCGTCTCCTCGCTGCACTCGTCGTGCCACGGCCCATCGCGTTGGTCACCACCGTCGACGCGCAGGGCCGCCCTAACGCCGCCCCTTTTTCCTTCTTCAATCTGATGGGGGCCGACCCCGCCATGGTCGTGCTTGGTCCTGCTGATCGTGACGATGGTAGCCCTAAGGACACCGCCGCCAACCTCCTCGCCAACGGCGAGGCCGTCATCCATCTCTGCGACGAGCCGATGGCCTCGGCCATGGTCGTCTGCGCCACCGAGCTACCTCCCGGCGCCTCCGAGCTCGAACTCGCCGGCCTCGCCACCGCGCCCTCCGAGAAGGTCCGTCCCCCTCGCATCCTTGCCTGCCCAGTCGCCTTGGAATGCCGGGTGCTCGACATCCGGACCTATGGCCACAACCGCCTCGTCGTGCTCGAGGCCCTCCTTGCCCATGTCCGATCCGGCTTGGCCGATCCCGCTACCTGGCGGGTTAAGGTCGCCGACCACGCCCCCATTGGCCGGATGGAGAGCCCGGACGGGTATGTCCGTACCCGCGACCGATTCCGCCTGCCTTGGCCCGATTGACCCCAAATCGGCATTGACTCCCACCCCCTGCACAGGCACCCATTTCCCTCTCCCATGGCCAAAATTAAAGCCAACAAGAAAGCTGCCCGCCAGACCGCCGTCCGTACCGTGCGCAACCGCGGCGCCCGCACCCGCCTCAAGGGCGTGCTCAAGGAATTCACCGTCGCGCCCAGCGCTGCGGCCGCCTCCACCGCCAGCTCGACCCTCGACAAGGCGGTCAAGACCGGCGTGATTCACAAGAACAAGGCCAACCGCCTCAAGGCTCGCTTCGCCGCGGCCTTGGCGCGCGCCAAGAAGTAAGCCTCGTCCTCGTGTAGGTCCCCAGGGGCCGGCCTTCAGGCCGGCCCTTGTTGCGTCGGTCCGCGTAGCCGGCGAAGCGTCACCACGAAGTCATCCGTGCGCGGTGCCTCGATTCGGAAGGGCGTACCGCCCACCGAGCCCTCGACCGAAGCCAAGCGTAGCAGGATGCTGCGGTGCAGGGCCCGGTCGCCGCCCTTGTTCAGGCGGCCATGGGAGACTGTCTCGGCGAGCGAGACGAAGCCCGCGCGCCCGTAGCGCAACTCCCCAGCGATGCGGATGCCGCACTCATTGGCGTGGACTTGCACTTGGTCGCGCCGCGCCAGCGAGCAGGTCGCTGTCCAGAGGCGCCACGCCCCCGCACGCTCGCCTGGGGCGAAGCGCGTCTCGCTCTGCTTGCCTCGCTTGTGTGAGACCACCGTGCTGCGGCGCGTCTCGTCGAGCCGTAGCGGGAGGTCGCAGAGGCCGCCTTCTTCAGGTGCGTCGTCGCCACGCGCAATCATCTCGTAGGTCAGCGTGAAGCCGCCCGAGCCAAGCGCCTCGCGCCAGGCGGCAAGGCAAGTGGCGCGGTCGGCGAGCAGGGTGACACCTGAGAATTCGACATCTGGCCCGAGCACCACGCCGGGCTCGGCTAGGCCGAGACGCACCATCTCAGGCTTACCCGCGTCGAGCTGGGTGCGGATGCCGCCGAGTAGGGTGGGGGCGCCGTCCTGCCAGGGATGGTCCTCTAGGGCGACGCCCGCGGGTTTGTCCAAGGCGACCCAGCCCTCTCCCGCGGCGATCACCGGCACGCGCAGCGCGACCGCGCCGAGCATTCCGGCGGGAAATCCAATGGCCTTGGGCAGTTCGGGCATCCCCATAGGGAATCGGCGTGCCGCTGCGGCGAAAGCCTAATGATGCGGCTCGGGCTGACCTTTGTGCGTTGCCCTCCCCATGCCCTCCCGGCAAATTCTCGGCGATGCGAACCGCCCTCCTGCTCGCCCTCCCCCTGTTCGTGGGTTGCATGCCCCTCACCCCTGCCGAGCGCGAGGCTGAGCAGATACGCCGGGCCGACGCCGACCGCGCTCTCCGTCGCCAGCACATGCAGGCGAGCGGCGGTATCAGTGAGACGGAGTATGAGGTTATTTCCCGCCGTGACGGCGTCACCGAACCCTCCAAGGGTGGCCTCCCTCGGCCCCCGACCACGCGGGAGCTCGAGCGCAAGGTGGAAGAGCAGCGCTGAGCCATGGGTGCCTACCTCCTACGCCGCCTCGGCGAGATGTTGCCCGTCCTGCTGGTCGTGGCCACCGCTGCCTTTTTGTTGGTCAAGGCGGTGCCCGGCAGTCCGTTTGACAGTGATCGCCCGATGCCTGCCGAGATCAAGGCCCGCTACGAGGCCTTCTACGGGCTCGACCAGCCTACCCATGTCCAGTTCGGGCGCTACCTCTCCAATCTCATCAGTGGTGATCTCGGCCTATCCACCAAGTACCATGGATGGACGGTCAACGAGCTAGTCGCGCCCCGCATTCCTGTCTCCCTTCAGCTCGGCCTCCTCTCGCTCTTGCTCGCTGTCGCCGTCGGTATCCCAGTCGGTGTCCTCGCCGCCTCGCGTCCCGACTCCTGGCTCGATCGCATTCCGATGGGCTTCTCGCTCCTCGGTATCTGTCTGCCTTCCTTCGTCATCGGCCCCGTTCTCTCCCTCATCCTCTCCCGCGGCCTCGGCCTCGTTCCGCCCTGTGGATGGGGCGGCCCTGAGCACCTTCTGCTCCCCGTCCTCACCCTCGGTATCGTGGTCGCTGCGCCCATCGCCCGGCTGACGCGTGGGGCGATGCTCGAGGTGCGTTCCTCCGACTTCGTTCGCACTGCCCAGGCCAAGGGCCTTGGTCCTTTCCGCGTGTGGTTCGTGCACACCCTGCGCAACGCCCTCCTTCCTGTCGTCACTTACCTCGCACCCGCCGCTGCTGGCCTCGTCTCTGGTTCCTTCGTGGTCGAGTCGATGTTCGATGTCCCTGGCCTCGGCCGCCTCTTCGTCACCTCCGTGACCAATCGCGATGCCACCCTCATCGTCGGGCTCACCCTTCTCTACGCTTCCTTCCTCCTCGTCCTCAACCTCGTCGCCGACCTCGCCCTCGCCTGGCTTAATCCCCGGCTCAAGCGCGCGCAGACCGAGGGCTACGGCCTTACCCCGGGCTACCTCGCCGCCATCCTCCTTGCTCCTGTCGCCCTCCTCGCCTTGCACTCCGGCCTTTCCTCCCTCGGCGAGGCCATTGGGCCAATGCCAGCTTGGTTGACTGGAGATGGCGCCCGCCTCACCGCGGCCCTGCTCGTCGCTATCCCCGTCCTTGTCCTCTTCGTCACCGTCATCCGTGCCATCATTCTCGGCTGGTCGCGATTCCGCCGCAATCGACCCGCCGTGGTCGCCGCTGTCTTCCTCCTCGTGATTGGCAGTCTCTGCCTCGCTGCTGGTTGGGTCGCACCTCAGGATTACCGCGCCCAGAATCTCGCCCTCGGGCCCGTCCCGCCCGACGCCGCTCATTGGCTCGGTACCGACATCCTCGGGCGCGACCTTTTCTCGCGCGTCCTCCACGGTGGTGGCGTCTCCATCCGCGTGGGGCTCATTGCCACCGTCATCGCACTCCTCTTCGGCACGGCCTATGGTATCGCCGCCGCTCAGGTCGGAGGTACCCGCGGCGAGGCCATGATGCGCTTCGTTGATGTCATCAACACCCTCCCTCTCACGCTCATCATCATCCTGTGCACTGTCGTATTCGGACAGGAACTCTGGTTGCTTTACGTGGTGGTCGGCGGCATCTCCTGGCTCACCATGGCCCGCGTCGTCCGCAACCAAGTGCTCTCGCTCCGGGCCACGCCCTTCGTTCAGGCCGCCGAGACCATGGGCGCCTCCACCTGGCGCATCATCCTGCGACACTACCTACCCAACCTCGCTGGAACGCTCGCCATCTATGGCACCCTGACCGTGCCCGGCGTCATGCTCCTCGAGGCCTTCGTCTCCTTCCTCGGCCTCGGCGTCCAAGCACCCATGACCTCATGGGGTCTCCTCATCAAGGAAGGTGCCGATGTGATGGAGGAGTGCGGCTGGATCCTCCTCGCCCCCGCCACGCTCTTCGCGCTCACCCTCCTTGCCCTCAATTATGTCGGGGATGGTCTGCGCGATGCCTTTGATCCCCGCGATACGCGCCGCTGAAAGCTCGAGGAGCGAGGAGCGTGGAGCGAGGAGCGTGGAGCGAGGAGCGTGGAGCGAGCGGGTTAGCGGTGTTAGCGGGCGAGAACTCGCCCCGCTCGTTTCCTCCCGGGAAGGGATTCAAGGGATGAAGCGATGAAAAGATGAAGAGATATTCTCCTCCCCGCTTCCTTCTAACACCGCTAATCCGCTATCAAGCTAGCGAGCCAGAGAGCCACTGAGCTATATTTCCATGTCCCTGCGACCTTCCCGATGGTCAATCCAGCCGCCTTTTAATTGACGGGGGAAACTGCTTACCCAATTTTTTCACATTAGCCTATGAACCCCAGATTCTTGCTGACCCTTTCCGTCCTCCCCTCGCTGGCCAAGGCGGAGAAGACCTTCGTTCCGGTCGATATGGTCGCGCTTGGCGTTGGCAACGCCAGCATCGTCGATGTCGGGCAGGTAACCGCCAATGCCTTCCCCTACGGCAATCCTTCGACGGCCGGAGGCGGGGTGCCCTTCATCCTCACCACCGCCAATAGCCAGATGTGGGCTGCGCGAAACGCCCTGGGCGGCACCAGCCAGAATGACGTCAGCCAAGTGTTCTCCGTACCCGTGAACGACATCTACGGCGTCTACACCCTCGCCAACACCTACTGGGGCGTGGCTGGCACCTACGTGTCCTATCGCTTCGATTTCTCGGACAGCACCCATTACATCCGCCAACTGACCAACGGCGTGGACCTGCGCGACTTCAACAAGTTCACCAACACATTCGCCAACACGGTCAACGGCACGACAACCAAGACCTTCTACGACGACCCCTTCACATGGTCTCGCATCGATCGCCAGTGGATCGACCTCGACGCTGCGGGTTACGGCGGGAAGAACCTCACCTCCCTCACCATAACCGACACCGGCGGTGAGAACGTGAGCCGAGTCTTTGTCGTCGCGATGACCTTCCAGTCCGGGGAAGCCGGCGAGGTTGCGATTGTGCCCGTCCCCGAGCCTTCCGCCTATGGGCTCGCCCTGGGCGGTCTCGTCCTCGCCGTCGCCGCCCTCCGTCGCCGCCGCAAGGCCTGACCGTCTCCGCGGGGAACCCGCGCAGGTCCCTTGGTCTGCCCGGGCCAAACCGCTTGCAAGGCGACCGGCGCGAGAACTCGCTTTGCTCGTTTCCTCCCGGGAAGGGATTCAAGGGATGAAGCGATGAAAAGATGAAGGGATATCCTCATCCCCGCTTCCTTCTAACACCGCTAACACCTCTGCCTTGGGTAGGGGCACGACCACGTCGTGACCTCGGGCCTACGGCCCTCGGTCTCTGGCCCAAGGGCTCAGGGGCCCAGACATATAGCTCGTTAGCTCTTTAGCTCGCTAGCTCGGCACAACTCGCTGCGCTCGTATCACTAACAATTATAAGGGGCTCAGGGGCACGGGGGGGTACAACTCGCTACCGCTCGTTTCTAATTTGGACTTAGCGCTGCTTTTCGCGGTAACCCGTAAGGTTCGTGCACTCATCAACGTATCTCCATCTGCCCAAGGGCGATAGCCAGGCAGGCCGAGACTAATTGCGTCACCACAATCGAGAAACAAGGCCCCATGGGGCCTCACTAACTCCCGTGCCCCTGTGCCGCCGTGCCCCTGTGCGCTGTTCTTCCCGCCTCAGGCCGGCAACTCGGCGAACTCGTGGATCGAGGTCACCGGCGCCTCGGGCGCGGTGCGCTTCATCATGCCGGCGAGCACGCCGCCGGGCCCGCACTCGTAGAAGTGCGAGATTCCGGAGGCTGCTGCGGCGCGGCAATTGTCCTCCCAGTAGACCGATGAGACAACTTGCTTGGCGAGGGCGGCCTTGAGATCCGCTGGCTCGCGAATGGCCTCGCCGGTAGTGTTGGTGTAGACGGTGACCTTGGGCGCGGCGAAGGGGATATCACGCAGGTAAGCTTCGAAAGCAGAGCGCGCGGGCTCCATCAGGCGGCTGTGGTAGGCGCCGGCCACAGTGAGGGCCTTGACCAGCTTGAAGGGACCAAACTCCTTGGCCCGGGGGATGGCCGCAGCAACCTTGTCGGCGTCGCCCGAGATGACGACCTGACCGGGGCAGTTGAAGTTGGCGGCTTGGATATCGAACGCCGCACAGAGTTTCGCAATGTCCTCTCGGCTGCCTCCGATAACAGCAGCCATCCCACCCTTGGTCGACTCGCAGGCGAGCTGCATCAGGCGGCCGCGCTCGGCGACGATGCGTAGGCCTGTTTCAAAGTCCCAAACGCCAGCGAAGGCGTAGGCGGTCAGCTCGCCGAGGGAGAGGCCGAGGCAGGCTCGTAGTTCACCCAGCTTGCCGCGCTCGCGCAGGATTTCAGCGATAGCATAGCCCTGGACGTAGAGGGCGGGTTGACAGACCCTGGTCTCAGTCAAGGTCTCGGCCGGGCCGTTGAAGCAGACCTCGCGGAGGTCAAAGGGCAGAATCCGCGAGGCGCGATCGTAGAGGTCCTTGGCGACAGGGCTGCCCTCGTAGAGGGACTTACCCATGCCGACAACTTGCGCGCCTTGGCCGGAAAAGAGGAGAGCGGTAGACATAGGGAGCTAGGAGCGAGGAGCGGGGTGCGGGGTGCGGGAAGCGCGCGGAAGGTGCAAGCGTGGGAAGACTGGGTCAAGGACCTTGAATTAGGAACAAGGAGAGGGCGCTAGGGTAACTGAAGGACAAGCATGTAGTTCTCGCACCTCGCTCCCCGCTCCTCGCTCCACAATCACCCCTTCAACCCCAGCTTCTCGAGGATGCGCTGGAGATCCTCGTCGCCCGAGTAACGGATGGTGATGATGCCTTTGGCGCCACGATTCTGGACCTGTACAGGGGCGGCGAGATGGGTAGTGAGGCGACGTTGGACATCCTCAAGCGCCTGGGCGATGCGACGGCGTCGGTCATTACGGCCAGGCGCCTGGAGTTTGCGCACGAGGGTCTCAGTGGCGCGCACCGACAGATCATCCTGCACGATGCGGCGGGCTGCTTGGATCTGCTGGGCCGCCTGCTCGAGCCCGAGCAGGACCTTGGCATGGCCAGCACTGAGCTGACCCTTGGAAAGATAGCCGAGCACCTCGCGGTCGAGCTGGAGCAGGCGTACCGAGTTGGCCACGGTAGCGCGTGGCTTTCCGAGGCGCTCCGCCACGGAGTCTTGGGTCAGCTTAAAGTCACGCATGAGCGAGGCAACGCCCAGGGCCTCGTCGACAGGATTGAGGTCGGCACGCTGGAGATTCTCGACCAAGGCGAGTACGGCGCTAGCGGCGTCATTGACATCCAGCACGCGCGCGGGGACGACCTTAATGCCGAGATGACGGAAGGCGCGGAGGCGACGCTCACCGGCGATAAGCTCGAAGCCTTGGGGCACCTTGCGCACGATGATGGGCTGCATCAGACCCTCGGCGCGAATGGACTCGGCTAGCTCCTCGATGCCGCGCTGGTCGAAGTCCCTTCGAGGCTGGCGCGGGTTCGGCGCGACTTGGGCCACGAGAACGTCCTGGATTCCAGCAGGCTGGGCCGGGGCGGGTGTGCTCGAGGTGATGCCTGCGACGGGCGCAGGGGTGGCGGGCTTAGCACTGGCTCCAGCACCGATAAGGTTACCGAGGCCGCGGCCGAGGCTGTTCTTCTTAGGTTGGCTCATGAATGTCTCAGGGCTGGGGGATAAAGATCTCCGCACCCAGTTGAAGTTGATCGGGATTGGCAATGGCATTGGCCTTGAGGATCCAATCCTGACGGGAACTGTTGCGCCGCGCGATGCCACTGAGGGTATCGCCGGCCTTCACCTTGTAGCGAATACCTGTTCGCGGCATGTCCGCCGGCAATCCATCGGTCGGAGCAGCAGGGGCAGCGGGAGGGACGGGCTCGGCCGCCGCGGGACTCTGACCAGCCTGAGCTTGGGCGACGGGCGCGGCAACAGGCTGGCGCGAGGCGAGCGCTTGGTTGATTTGCTTGGTGAAGGCAGCGAGTGCACGATCGAGGTCGGACCTCAGGACGGCGTTGCGACGGTCAACCTCGGCCAAGAGGGAGGCACGGTCCATGCCCGGGGCGGGCGCGGCAGTCGAGGGACCGGCGCGACGCAAGGCCGCGATAGATTGCTCGAGGTCCGTCACCTGTTGGGAGAGCCGCGCTAGCTCGGAACGCATCAGTGCGAGGTCCTGCTCCATGCCCGCGACTTGGCGGGCGCTGGACTGCTGGGCTGAGAGAGGGCTGACGAGGGCTAGAAGGAGGGCTACCAGGCGCAGGGACATAAGGGGAGCGTGACACCCCCCCGAGCCCAAGGCAAGGACGCTAGACCTTTTCCGGGTCGGGTAAGGTCGAGCGCACCGCCCTTGCGGCCACTAGCAGGGAGGAGGAAAGCATGAACAGGGCGGCAACCCAGGGGGCCAGGAGGCCAGCAGCGGCCAGACCGATGCCGACGAGGTTGTAACCCACCGAGAGGAGGAGGTTGACCCGGAGGTCGGCCCGGACCTTCCGACCCAAGCTGATGGCCGCGGGCAAGGCCAACAGACGGTCGACCGCAAGCACGCCATCACAACTGTGCCGGGTGAGGTCGGCACCGGCCGCCATGGCGAGGGTGGCGTGTGCCTCCGACATCCCTTGCAGGTCATTAAGGCCGTCACCCACGAAAAGCACCTTGCGACCAGCCTCGGAGAGCGCGCGCACCGCTGCTGCTTTGTCGGAGGGTGACAACCCTGACCTAACCTTAGCTCCCTCAATCGCCTCCCAAGCAGGCGAGGGATCCCCAGTCAAAATGACAACCTCCAGACCCAAGTCGCGCAGGGCGCGGACTGTGACGCGCGCATCAGCGCGAAGGGTCTCGCGCAGGATGAGCACACCAGCAGCGACGCCATCGAGGGCGAGGCCCACACGCTTGCCTGCAAGGTCCGCGGCGAAGGAGAAATCCGCCGTGGCTGGCATCAGACTCAGCTCGCCGATGCGTAGCTCTCCGCCTTCCCATCTTCCGATCACGCCCTGACCAGGAACGGCCTCGACCCTTAGATCGCGAAGTTCTGCGGGTGGCGCAAGGCGGGCGAGGGCCTCGGCCAGAGGGTGGCGAGCACGCGACTCAACCGCGGCGACCAAGGTACGCAGGCGTTCGGCATCAACCGGTGACGAAGGCGAAAGGCGAAGCTCTTCGATGGCCGGAAGTCCCTCACCGAGCGTGCCAGTCTTATCGAGGGCAACGGTATCGACCTCGGCTAAGCGTAGGATGAGATCACCGTTGCGTGGCGCAATGCCAAGGCTCCCCAGACGGTGCAGGGCGCTCATCACCGCGACGGGTGTGGCTAGGCCAAGGGCGCAGGGGCAAGCGACGAGGTAGACAGCGAGCATGCAGCGCAGGCCCTGCTCGAGGCTCACAAAATACGACCAAGCACCGAAGGTGGCTAGGCCAGCAAACACGACGAATGGCAGGAACCAGCCAAGGATGCGGTCGGCGTCCCTCTGGATATTGCTTGGCGCATCCAAGGCCCGGTCGACTGCCGAGAGCACGGCGTCGAGCCGGCTCGTGCCAGAGATTGAAGGTGCTACCTCGAGCCAGCCGTCATCGGCGATGACCGAACCCGCGTGGACAGAGTCGCCGACGGCCTTGGCCACGGGGAATGGCTCCCCAGTGATCGCAGCCTCGACCAAGGTCGCGCGCCCCTGGGTGACCGTGCCGTCGACCGGTACGGTCTCGCCCGCAAGAATGGCCAGGCGATCGCCGGGTTGGAGCGAGGCTCTGGCGCGTCGCTCCGGGGATGCGCCCGGCACGACCACGCTCACAGTGTCGAGCGCTGCCCTCAGGCCAGCCAGCGCCTCGTTGGCTCTCCCACGGCTACTCTCGCCTAGCAGCTTGCCGAACCAGTAGATGGCGAGCACCACAGGGATGACATCGTAGAATAGCCCGCCGCGTCCGGTAAAGGTGCTGTAGGCCGAGAGTAGGAGGGCTCCCAAGGCCGAGAGCAGGAAGAGCGACTCGAGCGTGAGGCGCCGACGGGCAAGCGAGGCCCAGGCACCCACTAAGAGGGGCCAACCTAGCAGCGCGAAGGAGATGACCGAAGAACCAAGTAGGAAGCCGTGGAGTGACCAATAGACTGTCGAGAAGGGCTCCAGCCCCTCGCCACGCTCGCCTGCATCGGTCATACCGAGCGCGAGCATCATATTGAGGCCAGCTAGGACGAGGCAGACACCCAGACGCCACCATTGGCCTGACCCGGGCTTCTCGGGCATGCTGGTGGGGCAACATCCAGTCTGGGATGCCACCACAGGCTTGGGGTCGCAACAGGCTCCCATGAGTTCAAAGAAGAGGGAAAGACACGGATGGCGAACACATCCGTCTTCCCCTGTCACGGCGAGACGATTAGGGTGTGGAAAGGACATGAATCACCTCCACCCCTACTGGCGGATGCGCTACATCGAGACCCGCAAGAAGCCGGAAGCGGGTAACCCCTTCCCTGCTCTTTTGTCAGCGGGCGATGACCGTGCCTCCCTCATCGCCCACCGGGGGCAGACCTGCTTCGTGCTCCTCAACAACTTCCCCTACAACCCCGGCCACCTGATGGTGCTGCCGATGCGCGAGGTTGCGCAGTTGGCTGAGCTTGATGCCGCAGAGCGGGTGGAATTCCTCGATTTGATTATTCGCTGTCAGGAGGTACTCGGCGCGGTGATGCGCCCTGCTGGCTTCAACATAGGGATCAACCTTGGCAAGGTCGCCGGAGCTGGCATCCCGGCTCATCTCCACGCGCACATCGTGCCACGATGGGATGGCGACCACAACTTCATGCCTGTGACAGCCGACACGCATGTCCTTCCCCAGGCGCTCGACGAGCTCTGGGAAAAGCTTTCCGCTGGCTTCCGTGCCGCCTGAGATGTCCGAGCCCACCACCGAGACATTCAACTACCCAGACGGGAAGCATCGCGCATCCCTGCATTGCGGGGACGACGGCCTGCTCGCCGAGACGGAGGCCGCGCTGGGTATCATCCTGACCGCACGCGACGGTTGGATTAAGGCCGAGGGCGACGTCGTGGCCGTGGCCAAGGTTGGCCGCCTCCTCGCCCACCTCGACCTGGCACGCGGGCAAGGCTTGCAGGTGCGCCCCATGGACTTTCGGCGCATGCTTGCAGACCATGCACGTGGCGAAACGACACGCTGGGACAAACTCCTCGCTGAGCCCATCATCCTGCCACTGCGACGCGCCAGCATCGTCCCTCGCACCCTCGCCCAGAAGGAATACCTGCAGTCGATGCTCGGGGATGAAATCGTCCTAGGGCTTGGCCCGGCCGGCACGGGTAAGACCTACCTGGCTATGGCCGCGGCAGTTCACGCCCTCGCCAGCGGCAAGGTACGCCGCATCCTCCTGACCCGCCCGGCGGTCGAGGCAGGCGAGGCGCTTGGCTTCCTCCCGGGCGACCTCCGGGAGAAAATCCTACCCTACCTTATCCCGCTCTACGATGCGTTGCATGAGATGCTGGGCAAGGACGAGACCGAGCGGCTGGTCGAGCGCAATGTCATCGAGGTGGCGCCGCTCGCCTATATGCGCGGTCGCACCCTGACCGATGCCTTTGTGGTGCTGGACGAGGCCCAGAACGCGACGCCCGAGCAGATGCTGATGTTCCTCACGCGGCTCGGTGAGCGCAGCCGGATGGTCGTGACTGGCGACCCCTCGCAGATTGATCTCCCTCGCGGTCGACCATCAGGCCTGGCCGAGGCAGCCGAGGCCCTGCGCGACGTCCCTGGCATCGTCATCCGCCGCTTCGACGACACCGATGTGGTCCGCCACCCCTTGGTCGAGCGCGTCATCCGCGCCTATGCGCGCCACCGGAAGGGGCGCGACGGATGAGCCGCAACGTCGAGGTCGTCTCCCGCGCCCGCGGCTTCCGCGCCCCGGTTGCTAAGGTCCGAGCAGCGATTGCAGCGCTGGATCGCCAGCGCTGGGCACGCTGCCCAAATGGCGAACTCTCGGTCGCCTTCGTGGGCGACGCCGAGATTGCGAGGGTGCACAAGGAATTCATGGACGACTCGACGGTCACCGATGTGATCACCTTCCCAGGCGACGTCCCCGCCGGCGGCGAGGCCTTCGCCGGCGAGATTGTCATCAATGTCGCCCAGGCCCGCCGAGAGGGGCCGGCCCACGGCCAGTCTGCCGGCGCCGAGCTCCTCCTCTACCTTGTCCACGGCTGGCTACACCTCGCTGGCTACCGCGACAAGTCTGCCGCTCAGGCCAAGGCAATGCGCCAAGCCGAGGCAAGGGCGCTGGGCAGCCTCCGTCGCGCGGGTATCCGGTCCGCCTGATGCTTGGGAGTCAGGCCGGCACGGCCGGCGGGGCAGCGAGCGTCTCGCCATTGACCCAGCCCTTAATCATGGCCTTGGCACTTTGAGCTGTGTCGAAAGGCTTGCCTGCCAACCACGCCAAGACCCCTCGCAGGATCAGATCGTGCCCGACGTTGAAGCGCGTAGGTGCAGGATTCATCCAGTCCATATCATCGTTGGAATCCATGACGATCAGGGAAAGGTCGCGCGGGGCGGTAAGCGCGAGGTCGCGCATGACATCCTTGACCACGAGGTAATCCCTCAAGCTCATACAGACCATGGCCGTGGGGGAAAGCCGCCGCAGGCTAGCGGCTAGGGACGCGCGACGCTCCGAGGGGGTGCGCAATCGGGCCGAGTAGACCCAGCCCCGGTCCATAAGCTGGCTCGGTGTGTAACCGAGCAGATCTGCGGCCGCCTGCGCGACGGCGGTAGCCATAGCGGGAGGGTCGTCGGGCAGAGGAATCAACACCTTGCGATGGCCGAGCGAGGCGAGCTTCCCGACGACATGGCGAATAACGACCTCGAGGTCGACCCCGAGTGAGGGGACCCCAGGGAGGGCTTGGCCGCCCATCATCGCGACCGAAAGACCGCGCGACTGCGCCCACTTGACCACCGGCGGAGTGGCATCGAACAAGAGGATATGGGTCGCGGAATGCCGCGCCAGCACCCGGTCCCAGCCTGCTTTTGACACGCGAGCGCCCGAGAATGGTAGAGTATCGTAATCGCAGACCCAGCCCTCGCGGCGAAGCTCTCGTATAGCATCCATCACAAGACAGCTCCGCCACGGGTCGAGCTGATCCCTTTGCGGAATACCAGCTATGAGCAGGTAGCGGCTGGGCAAGGGTACGCCGGAGAGGCTTGCCCGGCGAGGGCGGGCGCGGCGGGCGGCCGGCTCGATCCGGTAGCGACGGCGCTTGCCCTGCGAGGCGACGAGCCCGGCCTTGGCAAGGCGAGATACGGCGATTGAAACCGTGGGGACGCTGACGCCCAAGAACTCGGAAAGGGTGACGAAGCTGGGCAGTACCCCCGACCACTTACCCTGGGCCAGTGCGTGACGGAGAGAAATCTCGGACTGGTCGATGACAGAGAGCGGACGGAGTCGAGTCATGGCGGTATTCTCACGAACCACCCAGCTGCCTCAAGCAACGCGGCGGTTTAAAATCTATCCAAAATAGTTCGCTAAGCACCGATGATATCAGGGGGGCCGATTACTAGGCTAGCCAACACCTAAGGGCAGAATTGAGCTCACCGTCCGTCTTGAATGGACGACATCTGCAACAAGGATATAGCCATGCGCCTCATCCTGCCCACCGCCCTCCTCACCGCCGCCTCCTCTGCGACCAATCTTCTAGTCAATGGCGACTTCGAAACCGGCAACAACAGCGGCTTCCAGTCGGACTACTTCTACCTCACCTCCGGCACCAACCAAGCAGCGGGCGAGTATATGGTCGTCACACAGATGTCCGATGCCCACCCCGGCATCTCCAGCCAGTTCGGTAACCTGAAAGGCTATGGCGGCAGCGGCTACTACATGTTCGCCAACGGCGCCACCAGCACGACCCAGTCGCCTTGGAAGGCAACGCTGACCAACCCGGTGGTCACTCTGACCACGGATCTGAATGCCCCTCTTTACTACCGGTTTGAGGCGATGGTTGCGAATACGGATGGACCTGCATTTGCACCTCCGGGACTGTCCTTCGAAATCAGTATCGACGGCAGCCCATTCCGCACCTTCGTCGCAACGCCCAACCTGACCAACCGCACCCAGCTGTGGACGCTGGTCTACGCCGACACCTACTTCTTCACCAGCGCGCCGGGCAGCATTAACCTCCGCCTGCGCAACACCGAGACGAACTCTCTCGGCAACGACTTCGCCCTAGATAACATCTACTTCGGCGTCACCACCCAATCCTTTAGCTACCTGCGAGGCGTGACTACCATCCAGTCTGCCGGTGACATTACCAACCC
>JBFZFD010000022.1:0-10146 GCA_041306485.1 Opitutia bacterium
GATGGTCTGATCGACCTCCTGCCTGGGGAGAAGCATGTGATTTCCGTGCGACTAGAGGAGTTGCGCGACTGGCGGGCCAATTTCCGGATCCTTACCTGGCATGACCTCGGGGTGGTGCCGGTCACCCTCGGCCCCGAGCCTGAGGCACGCTAAACTCCCTTTAAATAAAGGAGCCCCGCCACTGTGGCGGGGCTCCGGATCCCAAACATCAAACCGGACCTACTGGCCCCGATTGGATGAAAGTTGTGTTCTGAGGAACTCAACGGACCGGCGCACGTTGGCGTCGACCTCGCACTGGTTGCCTACCGTCTTACGGGCATGGATGACGGTGCCATGGTCGCGACCGCCGAAAATCTGGCCGATAGCGACAAGGGAGAGACCGGTGAGCTGGGTGCTGAGATACATCGCCACCTGACGGGGGAAGGCGATATTCTGCATCCGGCGCTTGGAGGTCATGTCGGACATCTGGATGCGGTAGTGCTCGGCGACCGAGCGCTGGATCATCTCGACCGTCAGAGTGTGGCTGGCCTCCTCGACGAGGATGTCGTGGAGCAGACGCTCAACCGAGGGGATGTCGAGCACACGACGGTTCGGGCTCATCCGGAGGTAACCCTCAATTCGGGTGACAGCGCCCTCGAGGTTACGGACGTTGCGGGCAATGCGGCTGCCGATGAACTCGGCGATTTCCGAGGGGAGGTCGAGCCCACGGTCTTGGGCCTTCCGACGAAGAATGGCGATGCGGGTCTCGAGGCCAGGGGCGGAGATGGAGGCGACCATGCCCCACTGGAATCGGGAAACGAGCCGCTCCTGCAGGCGGGCGATCTCACTGGCGGGCCTATCACTGGTCAGTACGACCTGGTTGTGGCTGTTATGGAGCTCGTTGAAGGTGTGGAAGAATTCCTCCTGAGTAGACTCCTTGCCTGCGAGGAACTGGATGTCGTCGATCAGCAGTAGGTCGAGCTCGCGGTAGCGGCGGCGGAACTGTGAGACACTGTTGGTCTGGAGAGCTTGGATGAACTCGTTCGTGAAGGTCTCCGAAGTAACGTAAGCGATGCGTGCCGAGGGTTTGCGGGCGAAGAGGCTGTGCGCGATAGCGTGCATCAAGTGAGTCTTACCCAGGCCGGTGGGACCATAGATGAAGAGGGGGTTGTAGTTGTGCCCGGGTTCCTTGGCCACGGCCAGCGAGGCCCCGTGGGCCATCTCGTTCTCGTTACCCACAATGAAGTTGCCGAAAGTGTTGGTCGCCTTGATCGCCGGGGGCTTGGCAGTAGCGGAGGCGCGGGCTCGGGGAGGTGGTGCGGTGACGGCAGGCTCCTCGCGCTCGGCGAGAGCCGTCAGGCGATAAGACATGCTGCGTCCGGCTGAGAGTGTGACCTGGTGACGCAGGAGATCGCCGAAGTTGCTGTTGACCCAAGCCTCAACGAGGACCGACGGAGCCTGGAGGAGGAGGGTGTCGCCCTCAATGCCGACGGGCTGCAGGTTGGTGAACCAGCTCTCGTAATCGGTCGTCGAGACGACGGACCGGAGCTCGGCCTTGACGGACTCCCAAAGGGCTGAGGATGTAGAAAGCAGGGTCATAAAGTTTGGAGGGGGTTATTCACAGGGGTATTCTTCTGAGGAGAATCCTCTGGGGTGAAGTGAGCGGGATGTAAGGAGATGAGGGGAGGGGGAACTGGGCGCCGGAAGTGACGCCAACCTTGCAATGGGAGCACCTGTCCTGCCCCTTGTTGAAAAAGGCGGAGGGTTGAACTTAGGAAGCGCAACCAAGGTGAAAAGCCCAAAACGCAGGTCTACTCGTAGGTGCGAGAAATTCATTCACAAGAACACCTCCTGCACAGGTTATTCACAGTTCCACCGTGTATAAGCCCCCTTGGGTTAAACCGAGGATGGAAAGTGCCTAAGTATATTGTCTGACATTAACTTAGGTTATTAATCCACCCAAACTGGCGAGATGGTCTCCGGCAAGGAGCCTGAGGTCGTCGAGGCTGTGACAACGCTGAAGGGCATCACGGACCTTGCGGCAACCCGGCAATCCGTGAGTGAGGGGGTGAAGCTTCGCGAACATCCACCGCACATCGCGCTCGCCCGAGCCCGAGGCTGCCCTGCTGAGGGTGATTTCGGCCAGTCGGATGAGGGTCTCCCAGCGCTCGGCTGGGCCAGGCTCGTCGGGGAGAGGTTGACCATCGAGGGCAGCCCTAACCTGCCGGAAAACCCAGGGTGAGGCGAGCGCTGCGCGCCCAATCATCAGTCCGGAGACGCTTGATGCCTTCAGGCGAGCGAGGGCCTCGGCGGAGCCACGGATGTCGCCATTGCCGACGACGGGGATACTCACCGCAGCGGCCACCCGGGCGATCCAATCCCAGTCTGCCTGGCCGCCGTAGCCTTGCTGGCGAGTGCGACCATGGACCGCCAGCGCCTCGACGCCGAGGGCCTCTAGGCGGCCGGCGACCTCGACTGCGACGATGCTCTCGGCATCCCATCCTAGGCGCATCTTAGCGGTCAGCGGAGTCTCCGGAATGGCGTCTCGGACGGCCTTGACGAGGTCGTAGAGCAGCGGCGTGCAACGCAGCAGCCCAGAGCCAGCGTTCTGCTCGATGACCTTGTGGGCGGGACAGCCGAAATTGAGGTCGAGGAAATCCGGCTGCAGTCGATCGCAGACCAGACGGGCCGCGCGGGCCATTGACTTGGGTGTCGCCCCGAAAATCTGCACGCCCATGGGACGCTGCTCTGGGGTGAAGTCCACCATCTCCCAGGCCTTGGCATTATCGCGGATGAGGGCCTCGGACTGGACGAATTCGGTGACCATGACATCCGCCCCCTGCTCCTTGCAAAGTGCCCGGAATGGCAAGTCGGTGTGACGGGCCATCGGGGCGAGGTAAAGAGGCGTGCGACCCTCGCCAAACCAAGGGAGTCGACTGGAGGGCTTTCCACTCACGCCGGGCCGGGACTGGGGTTGGGCGGGCGCATCGACGCGCGAAGCTGGCGTAGGCGAGCCAGTCGTTCCCCTAGCTGTGCCTCGGCCCCTGCGGTTCCGGGCACGTATAGCTTCAGTGGTCTGGAAAGGTGCTCCTGCCCGGAGATATTCTCGGGGAAGTCGTGGCCGTAGAGGTATCCCCCACCCTGCCCTAGGCTGCGTGCGACAGCGGTATGGCTATCCTTCAGGTGCAGTGGCACCTCTTGCCTGGGCTGTTGACGGACGGCGTCGCGGGCAGCCGCGAGGGCGAGAGTCGCACTGTTGCTCTTCGGGGCAAGCGCGAGGAAGAGCGTGGCATGGGCCAGGGGATACTCCGCCTCGGGTAAGCCAAGTAACTCGCAGGCTTGGAATGCAGCCACGGCTACACCGAGCCCGCGCGAGTCGGCGAGACCGATGTCCTCTGAGGCGGCGATGACAAGCCGGCGGGCGATGAACCTCGGTTCCTCCCCTCCCTCGAGCATGATTGCTAGCCAGTAGAGCGCTGCATCTGGGTCGCACCCGCGGATCGACTTAATGAAGGCGGAGGCGGTGTCGTAGTGGTCATCCCCTCCATCGTCGAAGCGGATACGACGCTCACGCGCATAGGAGGCGACGGACTCAGCGGTGATGTCCGTGCCAACGGGTGTACCCAAGGCGAGGGTCTCGAGCGCGTTGAGCGCGCGGCGCAGGTCTCCTTCGGAGAGGTCGGCGATGAGGCCAAGCACGGTGGGATCGGCACCCACGCGCATCTTGCCAAGGCCACGAGTGGTGTCGGTAAGTGCACTGGCAAGGAAGCCAGCCACCTCATCGCGCCCGAGGGGGTCGAGTCGGAAGAGATGACTGCGGCTGAGTAGGGCAGGATTGACGTATAAGCCCGGGTTGTGAGTGGTGCAGCCGACCAGTCGCACGACGCCTGACTCCACGTCGGGGAGTAGGAGGTCCTGCTGCGACTTGTTGAAGCGATGGATCTCGTCGATGACCAGTAAGGTCCTGCGTCCGGGATGGCGACGGGCCTCCTGCAGGACCTCTCTGAGCTCGGCTACACCGGAGAGGACTGCGTTGACGCGCACGGCATGCGAGGCGGTCTCGGTCGCGATAACCTCAGCGAGGGTAGTCTTACCGCAACCAGGTGGGCCGAAGAATAAGAGAGAGCCGAAGGCATCCTCGCGGATGAGACGCGGCAGCAGGGCGCCTTCACCCAGGAGGAGTCGGTGGCCAACAACCTCGGCGAGCGAGGCTGGACGCATGCGTGCGGCGAGGGGACGGCGGAGTGGTGGAAGGTCGGCGGACTCGCCGAGACCGGGCAAACCAGCCTGTCCCTCGGGGGAGACCGACATCACTCCGAGAGGATATGGCAGGAGGGCTGTCCCGTGCGCTCGATGTAGCGCTGGTGATAGGCCTCCGCCATCCAGAAGACTGGGGCGGGCTCGATGGTCGTCACGATTGGAGACTTGAACCTGGGCTGGGCAGCTACCTTCGCCTTCTCTGCCTCGGCGCGCTGCGCGTCGTCGTGGTAGAAAATGACGGATCGATACTGGGTGCCGACATCAGGACCTTGGCGGTTGAGCGTGGTCGGGTCGTGGAGCTTGAAGAAGACCTCGGCAAGACGAGCATAGCTTACCTTGTTGGCGTCGAAGGTGACCTCCACGACCTCGGCATGGCCAGTGGTGCCTGTGCAGATGTCACGATAAGTCGGACGTTCGGTTGCCCCTCCCGCATAGCCGGAGTAGGCCTCGATGACGCCCGGAATCTGACGGTAGATGTGCTCGACCCCCCAGAAGCATCCGGCGCCAAAGGTTGCTTTCTGTCTCAGTACGTTGGAGGTCATGTCGTTCTTGGGGGAAGGTGCCTGCGCCACGGACGCGTCTCCGCCGCATCCGGTTAGGAGGAGGGCGAGGGCTGCGGCGAGGGATCGCATGGAGTCATGTTGACCCCATGGGCGGCGGAATCAAGACTTGGCCGTAGTCTCCAGGCAGGCCCTGATCCTTGACTCGAGTTGGACCTCCCCGTCGGGTTGGCGCCTAACCGAGGGCTCAGGCTTCAGGTAGAAGGTATCCAACGCGTAGCCGCGCTCGGTTGTGACATTGGCAAAGGTCAGGGCATAGCCAGCCTCGCGGATGGCTCGACCCACCCGGAAAAGCAACCCGATGCGATCCAGCACCTGCAGCTCCAACACGGTGCGACCAAGGTCGGGGAGCGTGTAGGCACGGATGACGGGCTCTTGGCCGAGCTTACCAGAGCGCAAGGGGGCGAGCCGCAGCCGACGATTCTCCTCGGCCACGACCGCAGACGTAAGGTCATCTTGGCGGACCAGCGCCTCAGCAAGTGCCCCGGCGAAGCGGGCCTTGGCCTGCTCGGCGCCCTCGGCTGGAAGCGCAACCCGGAAGCTGTCGATCGCCACGTTGTCAGCGCGCGAGAAGGCGCGGCAGGATAGGATGTTGATGCCCGCCACGGCGAAGGCCCCAGCGATGCGACCAAACAGGCCGGCGCGATCCCAAGTCACGACATGACAAGTGAGCCCACCGCGCGGAAGTGTTTCCCAAGCCACCTGGGGCAGCAGAGAATCGTCAGGATTTTCACCTAGCACCGAACTCACCAAGGCCTGCACCGAACGCAGGTGGAGGACCCTGGCCGGTAGACCGGCATGGAGGAAGTAGGCAGGAGGCAGCAAGGTGAAGTGGGCCTCCACCTGGTCAGACGGCACGGTACCCGCCAGCTCAGCCTCGGTCTCGGCACGCAGGCGCGCGAGACCTGCACGGTCCTCGGGGCCCTCGCCGCCACGCTCCAGCCAACCCAAGGTGAGCCTGAGCAGGCGGTTATGTTGCTCGTCCTTGCCCTCAGTCCAGAGGCCTGGGGACGTAGCGAGGGCGTCGCAACGGGTGTGCACGAAAAGCTGACGCAGGATGGCGGGCTCTCCGACAGTCTCGGCGAAGCGGGCGATATTGGCAGGGTCATCCAAGTCGTGCCGCTGCCAGTAAATTCCCATCACGAGATGATGACGGATGACTGCCTCGGCCAGTCGACGTTCGGAGGGTCCAAATCCAAGGCGGGCAAGCACGGCCTCGGCTTGGGCCGCCCCGCGCTCGGCATGACCATGGATGCCCTCGGCCTTACCCATGTCATGGAGCAATAAAGTAGCGTAGAGCAGGTCCGGGGACTCAGTGCGCAGGAGAACCTCGCGGTGATGAGCCGGCGCGCCCGTGGTGGCGTTGAAGACCTCGTCGAGCTCGAGCAGGCAGCGCAGGGTATGCACGTCTGCGGTCCACCGATGGTAGAACTCAAGCTGCACCAAGCAGCGCAATCCCGCCATTTCAGGGAGAAGCAGGTCGAGCAGCCCGTGCTCGCGAAGCGCGGCCAGGGCTTGGTGGACCCTGCCTCGCTCGCTGAGAATAGCACGGAGGACCGACTGACAGGCCGAGCCGAGGGCCAGCTCGGGCGCAAGCAGGCCGGCGCGCGCGCGGACTAGGAGGGAAGTGGCGCGATCTGGCGAGGCCCCATGGACCTGGCAAAGGCGAAAGAGACGGATGAGGCGTGCGGGGTCTTCATCAAATACCAGGGGGTGCTCAGCTCGAGCCACCCCGTCTTGGCGGACGACGAACCCATCCTCGTGGATTTCGGCTCCCGTTCCCACCGGCTCCGGCTCGCCTAGCACCTGCCCCTCCACGAGCTCGGCGCATCGGCGAACGTGATCGGCTGCCATGAAGTAGGCACGCATCAGTCCGCCGATGCGGGCTGAGAGGTCACCCTCGTGCCCGAGGGCCGTGCTTAAGCTGTCCTGTCGCTCAAGAGAGAGGAGCTCCACTGGTCGCGAGGACTGGAAATGTAACTCGCAGCGTAGCCTGAGGAGAAGCGACCGCGCTTCGGCGAGACCTTGGGCGTCAGCTGCAGGCAGGAGACCGGAATCGGTCAGGGCAGCGGCACCCGAAACCCTGCGCGCAAGACCCGCGAGCCACTGGATGGCATGGATGTCGCGCAGGGCACCGACGCCGTTCTTGAGGTCGGGCTCCTGCAGGAATGCGCTGCCACCTGCCTTAGTCCGGCGCTCGCGCTGGGCGAGAGCGATACGATGGGCGAGCGCCTGCCAGCCGGTACGGGCATGCCAGCGCGCGACGACGGCATCAACGCCCGCAATTCCTTGGGCGGAACCCACCACGGTCCGTCTATCGAGTAAGGCGACGCGGAAATGAAGGTCCTCTGGGTCGGCATCGGCGACCTCAGAAAGCGTGCGCACGGAATGCCCGACCTTCAGTCCAAGATCCCACAGCGGGTAGAGCACGGCCTCTGCGGCGACCTTCCCTGCCACCGAGTCGCCGAGGGGTATCAGCAGGATGTCGAGGTCGCTGTGTGGGCACAGCTCCTCACGGCCATAGCCCCCTAGGGCAACGATTGCTAGTTCAGCCGCATCGCCCTGGGCGCGACGATGGAGGGCGACGAGAAGGAGATCCATTGCCCGAGAGCGGATGGCTGCGGTCACATCACCCGGGGCTCCCCCCCGATGGGCGGCAAGCTGGATCTCCCTAGCTTCCGCGAGGAAGGCTTTGCCACGGGACAGAAAATCGTCACCTGCAGCCGGTACCGCCGCTAGCTCATGCCGGACGGCGGCACGACGCAAGTCGTTGTCAGCCTGAGCTAGGTCAGTCATTCCCCTCAATCTGCAATTGAGCAGAGGGGGAGCAAGCGGGATTGCTTTTGGCCGGAGTGGCGTTGAGTTTGCCCTTATGGAATGGATCCAGCAGCTCTACAGCGAGGAAGGTCTCCGCTTGCTCGTCGGCCAACTTGGCCTCGGGCTCCTCGCCCTCATCATCTTCTCCGAGACCGGCCTCCTCGCTGGCTTTTTTCTCCCAGGGGATTCCCTCTTGGTCACCGCGGGGGTCTTCACCATCGCTAACGGCGATCGGCCCGCCCTCCTCGACCCTACCCTCACCATCGTGGTCCTGACCGCTGCCGCCATTGCCGGCGATGCTACGGGACGCTACCTCGGTAACCGTTTCGGCGCAGCCATGCGCACTCGGCCGGACAGCTGGTGGTTCAAACAACGTCACCTCGCGGCGGCGGAGGCCTATTACAAGGACAAGGGCGGGCCCTCCATCGTCATTGCGCGCTACATTCCGATCCTCCGCACCTTTGTGCCATTCGCCGCTGGTATGGGCGGCATCGCCCCTAGCCGATTCCTCTTTTGGAATGTCCTCGGCGCGCTGCTATGGGTGCCCCCTCTGATCCTCCTCGGGCGCTGGGTGGGTGGAAGCCCCTTCGCAGAGAAGCTCCACCACGTCATCCTCGTCGTCATCTTCGTCTCCTTTATTCCCCTGGTCTGGGGCTTTGCCCGGCGCGCCCTCACCAAGGGCTAATCAGGCCGACAGACCAAGGTGCGAAGCTGCCAGCGCAAGCCGCAGCCACCAGCATCCGCATGATCCACGCCGAGAATCTCCCTCGCCGCCTCGAGTAGGCCAGCGGAACCCTGGTCGCTAAGGTCGAAGAGGAGGCTGCAAAAATCTGCGAGAGCATTCTCATCGCGAAAAGCCCAGTGAAGGTCCACCAGCTCGTCGGATACAGTCACGAGACCCGCGGCCTGAAGCTCCCGGATAGTCTCTGAGCCAAGGTAATGTCCTTCGTGACCGGTAGAGTTATGCCTTCCGACATAGCCGTCGAGGAAGGCCGCTGTAGCAGAGCCTGCGGCGACATCTGAGAGCACGAGGAGCCCGTCGGGTGCAAGCACGCGACGGACCTCTCGGAAGAATGGTAACTTATCCTCCTGGTGATGGACGCCAGCCAAGCTAACAACACGATCGATGGATGCGTTGGCCCAGGGAAAAGGCAGGAGCGGGCGCGCGTTTGTAGGCGCCCCATGAGATCCGCCACCTTCCTGAAAACTGGTGCAGGGCTCGTGCCCTTGCCATCTCACACCAGAAGGAAGGTGCGCAGCTAGGTAGCCGCCTCCCGCCGGGACATCTGCCATGAGCATCCCAGGGGCGAGGCGTGCCCTCTCGATTACCTGCGAGAACTCCTCCTGCCGCGCGAAAGGGTGAGCACGCATGGCACGGTCATACGCGGAGCCCCGATGGTGAAAGGATTCTTCGTAACCGTTCATACCCTAGGCATGTGATGAGCCAAGGGATGAGTAAAACCTATTCAGAAAGTGGAATCCAGAACCTGAAGACGGTCCCGGCGGGACCAGTGGCATCGACGGTGACATCGCCGCGATGTGCACGCAGGATGCGTTTGACGATGGCTAAACCAAGGCCGGTGCCGTCCTCGCGACCCGTGAAGAAGGACTCAAAGATGCGCGGCAAGACCTGCCCGGGAATCCCCCCACCCGTGTCGGTGATGCGAACGACCACCACGGGGCTACCGCTGACATCGCCGACCGAGAGCACAACCGTTATGTCGCCACCCGAGGGCATGGCTTGGAGCGAGTTGAGGATGAGGTTGAGAAAGACCTGCTGAATCTGGCCAGCATCCCCTGCGACCTCCGGAAGATTCTCGGGAGACTCGATGCTCATGCGCGCGCCCTTCTGTTCGAGTTTGAGCCGAAGCATGAGGGCGCTCTGTCGAGCGAGAGCGGCGAGGTCGAGGGGACGGAAGGCTCCTGATTGACTACGGGCTAGTGAGAGTACGCGTGAAACCACGCCTTCCATGTGCGCGACCTTGTCCCGCATCACTTCGAGGTCCTCTCGACGCGGGTCGCCCTCGGGCAGGCCGTTACCGATGGTATCGGCAAGCAGTCGCATCACGGTCAGGGGGTTGCGGATCTCATGGGCAATCTCGGCCGAGAGCATCCCAAGCGCCGTCAGGCGCTCGCCCTTGCGTAGTTCGGACTCCGCAGCGAAGGCCTTGGCATAGAGGCGGACATTTCGGAGAGCGAGGGCCGCATAGGACACCACGGTTCCGAGGACGCGCCGCTCGTCGTCCGAGAACCTGCGCTGGCCATCCGCCAAGCAGGCCAGTACCGCGAAGCTCTCTTGCTCGTGAGCGACCGGCAGCAGCAGGAGCGAAGAGGCGGCGATGTCGGGACGAAGTACCGTGAACAGTTGCTCCTCGCCCTTGCCCGCCGAGGACACCTCGACCGGACGACCCCGGGCGGCGACCGTGCCCATCGCGCTATCGGCTGACGCGAGACGCGGAGAGAGGACCGACTCGCCGAGGTCCCCGTCCTTGGCGAGGAGGACGAGTCCGCCCTGTTCGATGCTATAGAA
>JBFZFD010000023.1:0-25963 GCA_041306485.1 Opitutia bacterium
GCGCGTCGGGGCCGGTGACGCGGCACTCGCCCATGTGGCTCACGTCAAAGAGGCCAGCGGTGCGTCGGACCGCGAGGTGCTCCTCGATGATACCGGTGTATTGCACTGGCATCTCCCAGCCGGCGAAGGGCACGATGCGTCCCCCATGCGCCACGTGGAATGCGTGTAGGGGTGTGCGGGAGAGGGCGGTGTCCATCGCAAACCTTGTCCCACCCTCCTTCGGTGTTCCAACAAAAAAGCCCGTCCTTACGGACGGGCCTCTTGGAAGGGAGTCCTGGAAAATCAGCGACCGCGGATTTCCTTGTCGAGCTCCGCCAGCAGGACGCGGTAGGTCTCGCGGTTAAGCTCGCCGGTGCGGAGGCGCCGCTCCAACAGGCCCTTGCGCGCGGTGTACTCGCCGTAGGCGTGCTCGCGGATACGCTGCTGCAGGGCGAGGAGGCGGGAATTAGCCTCCTCGAGGTTCTTGCCTGCGCTCACGGCAGCTTCGTCGGCGAGGTTGAGGGCATTCTTGGTGTTGGTGACCTTGGCCAGTTCCTCAACGCGGGCGGCGACGGTGGCCGAGGCCTGGGCGAGCTTCTCAGCTAGGGCCTCGCCTGTGACCTTGCTATTGTCAGCGTCGGCCAGCACCTGTGCAATCTTCTCGGCATCGGCTGAACCGCTGGCGGTGGCACGGGCCTTGGCTGCGACCTCGAGGGCGGCGGTGGCGGAAACTAGGGCAGTGCGGGCGTCGCTTGCGGCCTTGGCGGCGGCGTTGGCGGCGACCTTGGCGGCATCGACGTCGGCTACGGCTTGGGCCTGGACGGCAGCGGGCTCGCTCTTGACCTGACCCAGTTGGGCGAGGCGCTTCTCGACGACCTCTTGCTCAATCTTGGCATTGGCCTCTGCGGTCTGGGCATCAGTGATGGCCTGCTTTAGGCTGGCCTCGGCTTCCTTCAGTTTGGCCTCGGCATCGGAGGTATCCTTACCTTCCGCTCCCTGCGCGGCGGCGAGGGCGGTGGCAAGCTCAGCCCGTGCTTTGGCGGCTGCTTCGCGGGATTTCTCAGCGACGGTGGCGAGCTTGGCGGCCGCAACCTTGGCCTCGGCGAGGTCGCCCTCGAAGGTGCCGTAGATGGCGGGGTCGACGCCAGTGGGAGCCTTGGTCGACTCGCGGGTGCGGTCGAGGGCCTCGCGCTCCTCGGCGGTCAGCTTGTCCCGGCTGCCCTCAGCATCAAGGACGACGGAGACCTTGCCGCCGAAGCCATAGGTGTTGTTGGCCTTAAGGGAGGGACGGACAGTGGTGCTTTTCGCCTCGAAGCCGGACTTGTCGACGGTGATCTCGTGGTTGCGGGTGCGGTCGAGGGTTGCACGGATGGGCGTGCGACCGATGCGCTGGCCATTGAGTTCGACCATTGCGCCGGTCGGCTTGGAGTGGATGGAAACTTCTTCCTCCAAGGGGTTGTCGCTCGAGGCGCAACCGACGAAGAGGGTGGAGCAGAATGCCAGGAGATGCTTGTTGAGGCGCATGGGGTTACTGTCCCTCTCTTATCGTGGATTCGCTCCCGGCCTTCAACCCAAATTCAGCCTGTCGGTGAATCGCGGGTTGACCCCCCGCCAAGCCTCAAAATGCTGGACAGGAGCTCGGTTCGCCAGCATAGCTCAGTTGGTAGAGCAGCCGCCTTGTAAGCGGCAGGTCGTCGGTTCAAGTCCGACTGCTGGCTCCGCTCCTCCTGTCGCCTGCCCGATGGTGTAATGGCAGCACGACTGACTCTGACTCAGTCTGTCTAGGTTCGAATCCTAGTCGGGCAACCAGGGGGAATCGCTCAAGGGTGCCAACCGCGGCCCCGTCGCAGTGCGTCCGCCATCCGAACCACTGGCAACATCCCCGACACATCGTGCACCCGGATCATCGAGGCTCCCATTGCGATGCCCCAACTCGCGCAGGCGGCATCCCCGGGCCCCCGTCGCACCGGATTCTTCTCCCCTAGCACCAGCCCGAGAGTCGACTTCCGGCTCGTACCCAGCAGCACTGGCAGGCCAAGTGCCGCGATCCGGTCGAGACGTGAGACCACCTCGAGATTTTCCGGCGGCGTCTTGCCGAAGCCAAAACCAGGATCAATCCAGAGTTGGTGGCGCGGCACGCCGGCCGCCTCCGCCCGGCCTATCGCCCCGGCGAGCTCGCTTTTGACCTCACCCCAGAAATCAACTCCGTGAGGGCGAGTGCGTTGGTGCATGAGGATCCAAGGGCAACCCAGCTCGGAGGCCACTGGAGCTAGGCTCGGCCAGTGCGGGTCGGGCTCCGCCCCGCCTTGGACATCATTGAGGAGGTCCGCACCAGCCTCGATAGCCGCCCGCGCCACAACGCGCTTACGCGTGTCAGCGGAGATCGGCGTCAAAGGCAGTCGACGGCGAATCTCCCTGATTGCCGGGAGCAGGCGGGCGAGTTCCTCCTCGGTCTCGACTAAGACCGCTCCCGGCCGGGTCGACTCCGCTCCGATGTCGATCACGTCCGCGCCTTCGGCGACCAAGCGCTCAGCTTGGGCGGCAGCTGCTCCGGGGTCCGCCCAGCGTCCACCATCCGAGAAGGAATCAGGCGTCACATTGACAATTCCCATGAGCAAGGTGCGCCTTCGCCAATCGGGTAGCGCACGACCATGGGGGCTTGTCCAAATCACAGCCCATTTCCCTCGCCCCCCGCCTAAGGGTCAAATCGAATGAAGACCCTCGCGATAGGTCAGGATACAAGGAGCGGTCCTAATGCGGTGTATGGGTAGGGTTTATAAGTTATAAAATGTTGTCCATAAACACTTTGCGTATATTTTAAAGCCATTTTCCCCAGCGGGGTTCATTTCCTTACCGAAAACCCCAGAAAAAAGGGTTTTTCGCTGACATTTCCCCCGATTTCCTTTCCTCAATCCATCTACGTCCCATGTCACGCGCTGTCCGCCTTTCGATGGTCTGGTTCCTACCCTTGGCCGCCCTCCTCCTCTCTGGGTGCACCAAGGCGGAATGGATGGTGCGCCAATCCGCCATGGACCCCAAGGGCCCGGTCGCCCAGGTCCAGTTCGATGTGTTCATGGCGACCGTCTGGCTCTCGCTCGTCCTCTTCGTTCTCGTCGGCGGCGCGCTCGTCTACGCGGTCATTCGCTACCGCGAGAAGTCTGGCCAGTCCGAAGCCCCTCCGCCCGAGCAAGGTCACGGCAACCCGCTCGTGGAAATTGGACTGATCATGGCCTCAGTCGCATCCCTCGTCATCATCGCCATCCCGACCCTCGAGGCCATCTGGTACATCGACGATGTGCCCGAAGAATCCCGCCCTGCCTCCAGGTTGGGCGCTTGGTATCAAGGGAAGATTGCCCCTGAGGTGGCCGATGAGGTCCTCACCATCGATGTTATCGGTAAGCAGTGGTGGTTCCGTTTCGAATATCCCCAGCTCGGCCTGACCCAGCAAGATAAGCGCTCTGTGCCCAACGAGATGGTCATCCCCCGGGGCAAGGCCGTGCGCATCAACCTTCGCTCCGAGGATGTCATCCACTCCTTCTGGATTCCTAAGGTCGCCGGCAAGGTCGACCTCATCCCCGGCCGCCGCAACCACATGTGGATCCAGGCCGACGAGGCCGGTCACTACTATGGCCAGTGCGCCGAGTTCTGCGGTGATTCCCACGCCTACATGCTCTTCCGCTGCATCGTGGTCGAACCCGAAGAGTTCGATGCCTGGGTGCAGCGTCAGAAGGCCCCCGCACCCGAGCCCGCCGAGGGTTCCGCCGCTGCCAAGGGCAAGGCGATCTTCGCCGCCAAGACTTGCGCGATGTGCCACCGGGTCGCTGGCCAGTACGAGGCAGGCGGCTTCGGCCCCGACCTCTCGCGTGTTGCCGCCCGTAACACACTCGCTGGCGCTTGGCTCGACAATCGCAACCCCGACGCCCAGTTCGCCATCGACGCCAAGGGTAACACCGAGGTCAGCGCCCCCATCGACCCCGCCGTGCAGCGCGCGAACTTGATCAAGTGGATCGGCTCCTCCGGCGTCCTCGTCGACGACGCGGGCAAGCCGATCATTCCCGAGGATATCAAGCCCGGCAACCGCATGCACTATTACAAGATGTTCGGTGTGGCCGGGCTCCGCGAGACCCGCACCACCCTGACCCGCGAGGAAATGGACGCCGTTGTCGAGTACCTCCTCACGCTCAAGTAAATCCTCCCCTCACTTCCCGCTCTCATGGCCCACGCCCACCCTCACGCCTCCGTCGCCTCTAAGACCGAGCTGCCTCCCGAGCGCAGCGACCTCGGCCTGTTGCGTCCCGACCGCTCGACGGGTCTCGTCGATTGGCTGACGACCGTCGACCACAAGAAGATCGGTATCCTCTACGGCGCCTTCGCCATGTTCTTCTTCCTCCTCGGGGGAGCCGAGGCGCTCGCCATCCGCTCCCAGCTAGCCTTCGCCAATAACGACCTGCTCACTGCGCGGATGTACAACCAGATGTTCACCATGCACGGGACGACGATGATCTTCCTTGGTGTGATGCCCCTCTCGGCCGCCTTCTTCAATTACCTCGTCCCGCTGCAGATCGGCGCGCGTGACGTTGCCTTCCCTCGCCTCAACGCCTTCTCGCTCTGGACCTTCGTCTTCGGCGCCTTCGTCCTCAACGCCTCCTGGCTCTTCGAGTTTGGCCACCTCGCCGGATGGTTCAAGGACTTCGCCTGGTACCAGAAGTTGACCTACACCGACTTCGCGCCCGCCAACGGCTGGTTCTCCTACGCCCCTCTCTCGGGCACCTTCGGCCAGGCCGATGCCGCCCTCCAAGCCCCTCGCTTTACTGGCGTCGGCACCGACTTCTGGATCATTGGCATCCAAATCCTCGGCATCGCCTCCCTCGCCGCTTCCTTCAACTTCATCGTCACCATCCTCAACATGCGTGCGCCTGGCATGACCATGATGCGGCTGCCCGTGTTCACTTGGATGACCCTGATCACGGCCTTCCTCATCATCCTCGCTTTCCCCGCTATCACCGTCGCGCTCATCCAGTTGATGTTCGATCGCCAGTTCGGCGCTAACTTCTTCAACCCGACCAACGGCGGACAGCCCATCCTCTGGCAGCACCTCTTCTGGATCTTCGGTCACCCGGAGGTCTACATCCTCGTGCTACCCGCCATGGGCATCGTCTCGGAGATCCTGCCCACCTTCTCGAGGAAGCCTCTCTTCGGCTATCCCATCGTGGTCTTCTCCGGCGCCGTCATCGGCTTCCTCGGCTTTGCGGTCTGGAGCCACCACATGTTCACCACCGGTCTCGGCCCCGTCCCCACCGCCGCCTTCGCCCTGCTCACCATGGCCATCGCCGTGCCCACTGGGGTCAAGATCTTCAACTGGATCGGGACCATCTGGGGAGGCCGCGTTCGCTTCACTCCGCCGATGGTGCTCTCCCTTGGATTCATCTGGATGTTCATGTGCGGGGGCTTCTCCGGCATCATGCACTCCGCTGCGCCCGCCGATGCCCAGCAGCAGGACACCTACTTCGTTGTCGCCCACTTCCACTACGTGCTCGTCGGCGGCGTTCTCCTCGGCCTGATGGCCGGCCTCTACTTCTGGTTCCCCAAGATCTTCGGCCGCATGCCCGACGCCGCCACTGCCTACACCTCCTCGGCCATGGTCATCATCGGCTTCAACATGGCCTTCGGCCCGATGCACTACCTCGGCCTCGCTGGCCAGCCCCGCCGCACCCACACCTACCAGGCCGGCTTCGGCTGGGAGGAGTGGAACCTCGTCGCCACCATCGGAGCCTTCATCCTCGGCATCGGTATCTTCATCTCCTTCGCCAACCTCGCCTGGACCGCCTTCCGGGGCAAGCTGGCCTCGGTCGATCCCTGGGATGGCCGCACCCTTGAGTGGTCGCTTCCCTCGCCCGTGCCGGAGTATAACTTCGCGCAGACCCCGGTGATTTCCTCGCGCGATGCCTGGTTCGAGCACAAGCACGGCAACGCGCGTATCGGCACGGTCGCTGATGGCGGAGAGGCGGGCGTTCACATGCCCAGCCAATCCTGGATGCCCATGCTCGCCTCGGCCGGGTTCCTCGTCGCAGGCCTAGGCATGCCGATGATGGCCATGGGCATCCCCCATGCCGGCTGGATCGTCGTCGCTGGTCTCGCGATCGTCTTCCTCGGTATTTGGCTATGGGCCCTCGAGGGTCCGGGCGGCTACCAGTTGCGGACGCCCGCATCGTCGCCCAGCCCCGCGCCGGCTCCCGCCGCCGCGCTCTCCCGCTGACGCCCCACGAGCCCTATTTCCATGTCAGACCACGCCGCCGCAGCCCCGACCAGTACGGGGATCGACCACAAGAAACTCATCATGTGGCTGTTCCTCGCCTCGGACTGCATGTTCTTCGGGACTCTCATCTCGACCCATCTTCTCTACCGCAAGCTCTACCCCACGGGCTTCACCGATGCCACGGGTCACGAGGGGTTCATCCAGGGTTTGTTCGACATCGAGCTGACCTCCTTCTCGACCTTCATCCTCCTGATGTCATCCTTCCTCATGGCGTTGGCCGTCTCCGCCATGCACAAGGGGCAGATCGCCTCCTTCCGGCGCAACGTGCTAGGGGTGATCTTCTTCGGCCTGATCTTCCTTGGCTGCCAGGTCTATGAGTTCACGCACTTCTACCAGAAGGGCCTGACTATCCAGAACAACGTCTTCGGCTCGACCTTCTACGTCCTGACCGGTACCCACGGCACCCACGTCGCCATCGGCGTGCTCTGGCTCATCCTGCTCTATTTCTACAGCTTCACTGGCAAGCTCGGCGGCCACGGCGGTGCGCTGGATGTCGAGGTGGCCGGCCTCTACTGGCACTTCGTCGACATCGTCTGGATTGTCATCTTCACCGTCGTCTACCTCGTCGAATACCTCGGGCCGAATGGTATCTGGGGCACCGCTATCCCCCTTGCCTGACCCGCCATGTCCGCCGCCCACGCCCACGCTGAAGCCGCCCCCGACCCCGCCCTGGTCGCCGAGGAGACGCGCCGCTACCATCACTTCATCACGCTGGCCCTCTGGCTAGCCATCATCACCGGCGTAGAGATTGTTGTTATCTTCATCCCCGCCTCCGCGGGCCTGATCCTCGCCTCACTCGGCGTGCTCTCGGTCGTGAAGTTCTTCGCGGTCATGCTGTGGTTCATGCACCTGATTTACGACCACAAGCTTCTCTTCTGGCTCTTCACGCTCGGGCTTGTCCTCGCTACCGCCACCTTCACGGCGCTAGTGCTCCTGTTCTCCATCGACCGGGTCGACACCTCTTGGTTTGCCTGAGCTCCAGGTGCGTCCACTCCCTCGCCGGGGTGTTGGCCGCCCTGCTGCTCGCAGCCTGCGGCCCAGAGCCGCGTTCGAAGGACGCCCCCACGCTCGACCATGCGGCCTATGTCTGGTCCCCTAAGTGGGGGCCTGAGGCCAGCCTCGCGGTCGGAGTAGACCGACTCCCCTCCGAGATCTCGCGCCTGAAGGTCTATATCGGGACAACGCACTTTCCGGGTGGCACCCAAGCCTTCGCCCTAGATTGGAAGGCCCTCGCTGGCTCTGGCCGAACGCTCACCCTCGTCGTTGCGTCTGGTCCCGCCGCGGCTAATTTCCGCGATGCGCCCGACCTCGGCCCCGCGGGAGACCTGCTGGCCCAAGCTCTCTCAGAAGCACGCGCCGCCTCGGCTAAGGTCGACCGCGTCCAGCTCGACTTGGAATGCCCGCCCTCGAAGCTCGCTGGCTATGTCAAAGCCCTTGGCCCCTTCCGTGCTCGCTTCCCTGGGCTCGAGACCGTGATCAGCGTCCTGCCCAGCTGGATTAAGGAGTCCGAGCTCCCCGCCCTCGTCGCCGCCTGCGATCGTTTCTCCCTTCATCTCGGCCCTGGTTATGGACTGGGCGGTGTGCAGTCGCGCACAGATTTCAAGGCCGCCGAGCGCTGGGTCTCGGAGGTCGCCACCCTCGGGCGCCCCTTCCGACTCGGCCTTCCCATCACTAGCCATTACTTGTGCCGCGACGAGAACGGCACCTTGCTCGGCTCAGTGCCCGTCGGCCGGATGCCTCCCGCGGGCACCTCCAAGGTGGAGCCAGTCGTGGCTGACCCTGTTGCATTGCCAGCCTTCCTGCGTCGCATGGAGGCGCTGGCTCCTGCCCAGCTCGAGGGCTTCGACTGGCTTCGGCTCCCCATGCCAGGTGACGCAGGCACCTGGTCCTCCGAGGGCATGCTTGCGGCCCTTCGCGGCAAGCCAGTCCAACGTTCCATTCGTGCCAGCCTCGTCCCCGACGAGGGAATGTCACGCGTCGTCGTGACCAACGACGGCATGGTGCCGATGCCCGCCCCGCTCGTGAAGGTCAGCTGGCGTGGAGGCGAGGTCCAGGCCTGCGACGGATTCGGCGCCTGGGAGATACTCCTTTCCGGTGGCGACAGCTTCCGGCTGCGTCCGGGTGAGTCCGCCTCCCTCGTTCCCGCAGGGGAGTCGATTACCATCGGCTGGATTCGCTTCGCGACCGAACCCGCGTCCTCTGAGGTAGTCCTGCTCCCTCGCTGAGACGCGTTCATGCTCCCCCTCCATTGGCACACCGAGCCCCTGCTCATCCTCACGATGGTGGCGGCCAGCTGGACCCATGCCATGGCTTGCGGCCCGCTTCGTCAGCGACTGGCGCCGGGCTCCGCCTATCCCGTCTGGTCCGCGGTGCGCTTCCATCTCGGGGTACTTGCCGCCTACCTCGCCGTTGGTTCTCCCCTCGATCAGATTGGTGAGACCTACCTCTTCTCCGCACACATGCTGCAGCACATGCTGCTCGTTTACGTGTCGGCTCCCCTCATCGTGTCCGGCTTGCCGCCCGAGATGCTCGACCCCTGGCTGGCTGCCTCGCCAAAGATCAAGCGCGTCCTCCAAGTGATGACCCATCCCTTGCCCGCCGCCGCGGTGTTCACCCTCATCTTCTCGTGCTGGCATTTCCCGGAGTTCTACGAGTGGGCGCTACGTGACCGCACCGTTCACATCATTGAGCACTGGACCATCTTCCTGCCTGCCTTGTTCATGTCATGGCCCTTGATCTCGCGCTCCCGCGAGCTTCCCCGGCTCGGGTATGGCGCCGCCATCCTCTACTCGGTCGCCCTGATGGTCATCGACCTCCCCCTCTGGGCTGCCCTCATCTTCGGTGACCAGCCCCTTTATGATACCTACCGGCTAGCGCCGCGCATTATCTCCCTCGAGCCCCTCCAAGACCAAATCCTGGGAGCCTCCCTGATGAAAATTTTTAACGAGGTGTTCTCCCTCTGGCACATGGGCGTGGCCTTTATGCTCTGGTACAGGGCGGAGCGCTGAAGCTCAGACTCGATCGGCGCGCCTCAGCAGCACCAGTCCCAGCGCGAGCACGCAGAGGCTGGGCGCCCAGGCTAGCAGGTCTGGCCGCAGGTCCGGCGCAGTGACCCATTCCGCCGCCGAGGTGAGGGCGTAGTAGGTGAGGGCGACACCGAGCGCGACCGCGGCGTTGACGAAGGTCTCACGCCGGCCCACCCGCAGCGAGAGAGGCACCGCGAGGACTGCGAGCGAGAAGATGCCCAGCGCCCCACCTAAGTGGGCGTTGAGCTGGCGGCGGGCTTGCAGCCGCGAGGCGTCCAACTGCTCAGCCGTCGCCGTGGCGGGCAACTGCCAACCCTTGTCCATCGCCTCGATCAACTCGGCGGTAGTCAGCCAGCGGAGTTTGCGCTGGCCGGAGCCAGCCGTCCGCCGCAGCGGAAAATCCAATTCAGCCCGCTCCATGCTAGCGTAGGTCGAGGTCTGCAGGCGGGCGTTGTCACCCGGTCGCCGTTGTTCGACCCGGACATCACGAGCGGAAATGCGCAATCGATCCGGACCGCCATCCTCGCCCGGTACCAGCAAGGTGACGGCGCTGCGTGCATGGAGGCTCTGCGTCAACTGGCCGTCCTCCGCCACCTGCCATACCCATAGGTCGCCGAGCGTGCCCGCCTCGCGCGTGCTGGCCCGGATGACGACCCCAGGGAAGTTCCGGCAGAGTTCGCCGGGAATGATGGCCGCGGCGGGATTATCGGTGACCGCTCCCCGCAGGATACCGCGGTAGGCCGTGTTGGCCGCCGGCGCCAGCTCGAGGTTGATGTAGGCGGCCCCAGCGGCCAGCACTGCGGCCATCGCCAATACCGGTGAGGCAATCCTCCACAGTGGCACTCCGCCCGCGCGCATGGCGGTGACCTCCGACTGCGCGCCCATGCGACCAAAGGCGATGAGGATTCCAGCCAGCACACCGAGCGGTAGGGCATGGGGTAGCACGCTGGGCAAGATGAGCACCAAGAGTTCCAGTGCCTGAAACCCGTCGATGCGGCCGGCTGCCATCTCGCCCGCCACCTGCCGTACAAGGTTTCCCGCGGTGAGGATGAACACGCAACCTCCGGTCGCCAGGGCGGTGGCGCCCGCTGTCTCGGTCAGCACGAGGCGGTCGAGGATGCGCACGCGACATCCAATGCCAGCGGCTTCCCCGGCTGCGAGGACAAATCCCTCAGGGTGCGCCGTCGAGGGGCCGAGGAAGACCCTCGCCACCGACCGACTCGGCGGCGTACTCGCGCAGCCAGCCAATCTTCCCGCCGGCCAGTTCGACCCGGATGTGCCCATTGAGGCGCCGCCCAGTCCGGACGACATCCCCCTCGCCAATCACCGCGACCGGCTCGCCCATCTGGGTCGGGGTCAGCTTGAGCGATTCCTCGGGCACGCGGTTCACTGCACGGTTGCGCGTGCTCCATGACCCCCAAAGCCCAGGACCTGCCAAGGCTAGCAGGGTCGCACCCACCAGCGCGGCCCGGTGGTGGACATCGCCCATGCGCCTTCCCCTCAGGCGGGGCAGGGCCCAAGCGAGCAAGAGCATCCAGGCGGAGGCGAGCCCGACCAGCGTCCAGGTATCCGCCTCGAGCCAGCCGGCGTAGGTCTCGTGCCAGCGTGGCTCGGGACGGTCGACTCCACCGACCGCAGAGGCATGGCGGAGGCCAGCGACCGCCACCGGGTTGCCCGGATCTAACATCAGTGCGCGCTCCCAGCAGACCATCGCACGTCCCTTGCGCCCGAGGCGCCACTCGGCATTGCCCGAGGCGGCGAGGAGGTCGGCGGAGATGCCTTCCTCCTCCGCGATCTCCGTCCATAGCGTCAAGGCACGCGCCGAGTCACCGTCCAGGTAGGCCTGGCGCGCCTCCGCATGGCGCTCCGCCGCCCCCGCGAGCGTGGCGAGTAGGAGTAGGACGAGGGGAATTAATCGCACAGGCGTCGGCGAAGTTCGCGTAGCGTCTCGTTGAGGGCGCGGTGATGCGGTAGGGAGGCGGCAGGATTGCGCCCGCCGAAGCGAGGCCCGTCGGCGGCCTGGAAAGAGGCGCGGATTGCTTCCGCCCAAGTCGTCGAGCGCCAGCCAGTGGCGCGCAGGACATCTTCCGCTGTCAGCGCCTCGGCCTGACCCTCGAGCAGGGGCGCAGCGCCGGCGCGGAGGCCCTCGACCGCCGCGCGTGCGTGCGCCGTGGCATCCTGCGCCGTCGCTCCCCGCTGAAGTTCCGAGAGGGCGCGGGCCACCTTGCGGCGCGCCCGACTGCGGGCGACGCGGTCGGGATGGCGCACGACCCACTCGCGGCGAGCGGCGATAGAAAGACCCATCGCTAAGGCGAGCAGGCCGCCGAGGTTGGCCCAGGTAAGCAAGGGACTGGAGGCGATCGGAGTCGCGGATTCCACCCAGGCATCCGCGGTCGGGGTCGGATCCGCTAACTGGCTCGGGGGAGGCGTCAGCGTGACCCCCGCGACCGGCGCTGCGGGATCCTGGGTGACTAGCTCGACCTGGCGCGGAGCTTGTCCCGTCACCTGGATCTCAACCGGGGCAAAGGTGATGCGCTGGAAGGTGCGCGTCTCGGGGTTGAAGAAGCTGAGGCGCACCGGCGGGGTGGAAAGAACTCCCGGCAGCCGGGGTGTCAGACTATAGACAAAAGAGCGCTCACCGATCGCGCGGACTGCGCGGGGGTCGCGGGTGAGTAGGACATCCCAAGCGTCGCCGTGCGGGACCTCGGGTGGCAGGATGCGCTCGAGGTTGCCCTCGCCCGTGATTACCGCCGTCATTCGGATGGTCTCCCCAATCATCGGCCGCCGATTCGAGACGGTCAGCTCCTGTGCGAGGAAGTTGCCGACCGCGCCACCCCAGTCGGCCGGGCGTCCCGTCTCCGGGACCCGCGCGACCTTGATCTGGCGAGAGAAGACGAAGGGCCTATCACGCATCTCGGCCGAGAGACGGCCGGAACGTGGGTCGGCGAGGGAGATGCCGCTGATCCGGAGGTCGACATCCCCGGCGCGTACAGGGGTGAGCTCGAATTCTGCTACTATGTCACCCTCCTCACCCTCTCGGCTGACGCCGCGGTTGCGGAAACTGATACCCTCACCGCGTGCTTCGATACCAAAGATCCCCGCGACCCGCTCCCGCTCACCATGAGTGAAGCGGATGCGCCCCGTCACGGTCTCACCGATGAATAACGTCCGTTTCGGCAGGTCCATCTCCATCTTAGCCAAGCCAAGGTTCTCCCCTGGCTCAGGCTCGCGTACTTGGAAGGTAATTTCCGGTACCTTGACTCGCCGGGTGGCAAAGGAGATGGAGAATTCCGGGATGCGATGCGTCCCGGGAGTCGGGGGGGCTGCCCCACTGAGCATCAAGGTCGACGTGCCACCTCCCCCAAAGGATCCCATGCGCTGCCCGCTAAAGCGCAGGGGAATATCGTCCAGCATGGGCAATTCCACACCCACCCGGATGGCAGGGCCGAGAGGGTCTCCTTCGGGCGAGGTTACGGCCAGTTCGAGACGGAAGGGTTGTCCAGGCACCGGATCTGCAGGCACCATGCGATAGCGCACGCTGTCCTGGGCAACGACCGTGGCGAAGCCGAGCAGGAGCATGGCGAGACGGCCGACCATCTCAGTAATCGCGACCCTTTCGATCGGAGGGTCTTCCTCTTCCGGGCTGACCTTGCCCAGCGGCGGGCATCTTGCGCTGGAACTGGTCCTGGAGCGCCTCCAATTGGCTGCGTGCCTCCTGCTCGCCCATCTTGCCTTCCTCGCCGGGTTTGGCCTCGCCGGAGCCGGCACCGGAATTGGGCTGGCGCGGCTCACCGAATTCATCGTCCTCGTCGCCTTCGCCATTGGCGGGTCGTTCCTCCGGCGGGATACGCTTCATCAGCTCGAGGATGACCTCGCGTAGTTCGGCGTGCTTGCGCCGCATCTCAGTGAGGATCTCGCGCAACTGCTCGTTCTCCCGCCGCAGGCTGCGGAGGAGTTCCTCGACTCGCTCGGCGTTGGCTCGAGCATCGGCGTCAGCCGCGTCGAGTTCATGGGCACCGCGGAAGTCTCCGATCGAGCGCAGCCAGGAGGCGGCTACCCCGGAACGTTTGGCCAGTGCTCGCTCCGCCGCAGGCATGGATTCCTTGCGCATGGTGCGATGGGTGTCGATGCCCGAGGAGAGGGCTGCGACGGCGGGGACATAGTCGGGCTTCTTCCCCTCGGCCTTCATCCGGTCGAGGTACTCGATCATGTCGGTCATGTCGGAGATATCGGCGTCCGCCGCTTCAATATAGGAGCGAGCAATGGAGAGGTCGGAGATTGGTCCCTCGGTGGCGCCGCCCAGCGCAGCGAGTCCCTTGCCGAAACGGACATGACCGAGGTTGTGGAGTGAAGCGGGACGCAGCGCATCACGGTCCCGGGCGAGCGAGGCGCGAAGAGCCTCCTCCGAACCGACGAGGTCCTTGGCCGCGAGCCGGCGTGTGCCGAGGTTGTGCAGGGCGCGCGCATCAAGTTCTTCGAACGCAGGTTCGGGGCCCTTGGTCGACTCTGGAGTAGTCTGGGCTTTCGCGAGTGCGAGGGACGCGAGGAGAGTGCTTAGGGTGAGGGCTCTCATGGAAGGGTGGGGGACTTGCGGCGGTCCGAAAGAAGTGACTCGATCAACATGAGTAGAAGGGCGAGCGACACAAATAGGCTCTCGCGAGGAATGCCGGTACGGCCACCACCCTGGGTGTCGGTGCCAGCCTGGATGGCGAGCCGCAGTGCCTCGAGACCCTCGCCAGCTTGGCCGAGACGGACATAGCGACCACGGGTCGCCTCGGCGACCTTGGCCAAAGTTTCCTCATCGAGCCGGCTCGTCACCGGGTTACCTTCGGAGTCGCGCAACGTGTCTGGCAGCCCATCCGGCCCAACCACCGTGATAGTGCCCCCCGCCTCGGTGCCGACGCCCACGGTGTGGACGACCAATCCCTTGCGCGCGAGCTTGCGAGCCATCTCGACGCCGCCTGCTTCAAGGTCTTCGCCGTCGGTGAGCAGGAGCACCAACTTGCGGTTACGATTGGTGGCGAAGGCTCCCTCGGATTCCTCCAAGGCGCGCGCAATGTCGGTACCGGAAACAGGAATGGAGCGAGTGTCGGTTTCAGCCAGCGCTCGGTAGAAGGCGTCGTAGTCGCGCGTCAGCGGGCACTGCAGGAAGGCTTGGCCGGCGAAGGCCACGAGTCCGACGCTGCCCGTACCCTTGCGCTGGACGAAGGAAGTGATGGCCGCCTTGGCCCGGTCGAGGCGTGCGGGACGCAGGTCGCGCACCAACATCGAGCGTGAGGTGTCGAGGACGAAGACAACGTCCTCGGCGGCGGCCGTCTGCTCGACCTGTACCACGCCCCAACGAGGCCCCGCTGCCGCTGCGCCGAGCAGAGCCAGTGCTAAGAGGGCGAGCGTCACCTTCGCGTTACGACGTGCGGTCGATAGCCCTGAGAGGCCTCGGGCCACTGCGCGCGGGTCCATCAGTCCGGCTAGCCGAGACGAGCGGCGGGAGGTATGACGGAGGTGGAGTAGCGCCAGCGCCAGTACGACAATCAGGGTCAGGGCCAAGGCCCAGGGACGCACAAGATGGGGGTCAGTCAGGTCCATCGTTTAGGGCGAACGGGGGCGGGCCGCGCGGAAGGCGAGCTCGCCCAAGAGGAGGAGGAGCGCTGCCGCGATCCACAGCGCACGGTGGTCGTCATAGGTCACGGACTCACGGATCCGGACCTCCGTGCGCTCCAGCCGGTCGATTTCGCCGTAGACGCGTCGGAGTTGCTCCCGGTCGAGTGCACGGAAGAATTGCCCGCCGCCGACCTTCGCCATCGTGCGAAGGATATCGTAGTTGGCCGGGTTGATGGTCTGCATCGGGATGGGCCGCCCGAGCGGGTCGCGGATGATCTCGCCCGTCGCCGGGTTGAACTGCGGCAACATGGTCGGCTCATCCTTACCCAGACCGATGGTGTGCACGCGGATGCCGAGTGCGGCGGCGAGCTCAGCCGAGGGCACAGGGAGTACAGCCTTACTCTGGTTGTCGTCTCCGTCGGTGAGTAGGATGATGACCTTGGAGGATTGGCGTGGCAGAGACTTCATCCGGTCGACCGCCATCGCCATGGCGTCGCCGATGGCCGTGCCCGTCTCCTTGATGATACCGATGTGCATCCGACCGATACCCTTCTCGACCCACTCGCGGTTGATGGTGAGAGGGCTGAGAAGGTAGGGCTTACCGGAGAAGACCACCGCACCGACTCGGTCGTCGGGGCGGGACTTAAGGAAGTCCTGGATGACCATCCGAGTGGCAGCCCAACGCGTGGTCTCGTCGTCCTTACCACCCATGTCCATCGCGAGCATCGACCAGGAGAGGTCGACCACGAGCAGGATGTCGACACCCTCGGAGTCGCGCTCGACTTCGCGATTGGCCGTGCGCGGCCCAGCCAGTGCGACAATGCAGCAGGCCGCAGCGAGGAGTCGCACGAAGGGGCGCAGGCGGCCCATCGCCTCACGAACGGGTCGTCCAACGCCACGCAGCAAGGAGGCATCAGGGAAGAGCAGGGCGCCTGCCCGCCCCGTGCGGCCGCGCAGCCAGGCCCAGAGCGGGAGGAGCGCGAGCAAGAGGAGCGCCTCAGGGTGGGCTAACTCGAGGCCGAGCGAGGGGCTGGTCATCGCAGTGCCTCCTTCCAGAGTGCTCGCCGGGCTAGGTCCGTCCGGGCGAAGGCCTCGGCGCAGAGCTCTGCGACCCGGTCGCCATCGACATCACTCCCGGCGAACTTCGCGCCATCGGCTTCACGTAGGGCGCGCAGGATGGGATCGGCGGCCGTCGCAAGGAGGGCGGAGCGCTCGCAGCTCGCAGCGAGTTGCTGGGTGCTCAGGCCCGCGGGGGCCTCGGCGCATACCGCGGCGAGGTAGGCTCGGAGGGCAGCGGTCGCTAGAGAAGATTTGAGCGCGGCATCCGGGGCTGCCTCCGCGGCGGCCAGGGCCTTGAGGAAGATCTGGGCGGGATCCTCTGGACGTCTTTTGCGGCGGACGGTGCGCCAGAGAATCCAGCCGAGGCAGAGCGAGAGGCCGAGGGCGGCGAGGAGCGTCGCGCCATGAGCTTCGAGCCATGGCGGTGGCACCTCGGCACGCGGGCCTAGGAGCAGGGCGGTTCCGGTCGAGGGCTCGCTCATCGGCGTCGGCGTCGCCGCTCGAAGAAGCGGGCTAGGGCGGGGGCCGCCCGGGCGGTGTCCTCCAGACGGAGAGTGTCGATCGACGCTCGGGCGAGCGCAGTCTCCGTGGCGGAGAGGCGCTCGGCGGAGGCGGCGGCGAAGGCTGCCCGGACGGAGGCCGAGCCGGTATCGACTTCCGCGACCTCGCCGGTCTCGGCATCCTCGAGCGCGAGCACGCCCACGTCGGGTAGGGTGCGTGTGCGCGAGTCCAGCAGGTGGACACAGGCCACGTCGTGCCGTGCGTTCAGCTGGCCGAGAGCGGCGACCATCGCCTCGGCTCCCTCGGGCCCGGGATGGAAGTCGGAGAGCACGAACACCGCAGCACGGCGTCGGACAGCCCTCGCCAGACGCCGCAGGGGCTCGATGAAGCCAGTGCGCCGAGAGGAGGCGGGACGATCAAGGATTTCTCGCAGGATGCGCAGGGTGTGCCGCCGGCCCTTACGCGCGGGCAACCAGTGCTCTGCGTGGTCGCTGAAGAGGAGTAACCCAACCTTGTCCCCCGCCTTGAGCGCGGAGAGAGCGAGGATGGCGGCGACCTCGGCCGCGCGCTCGCGAGTGGACAATTCGCCGGAGCCGAAGCGAGACGAACCAGAGATGTCGACCGCGAGGATGACGCTGAGCTCGCGCTCCTCGCGATGGAGGCGCACGAAGGGCTTGCCGGTACGTGCGGTGACATTCCAATCCATCGTGCGTACGTCGTCACCAGGGACATACTCGCGCAGCTCCTCGAAGTCCGTCCCTCTGCCCTTGTAGCGCGAGAGGTAGGCGCCGACCATCGCGTCGGTGACCAGGCGCGAAGCCACGAGCTCGACGCGCCGGGCTCGTCGGAGCACCTCCTGCGGGCTGAGGGTCGCGGTCTCCACGCGGGTCCGGTCTCCTTGGATCAGGGGACGCGGACAGTGTCGAGGACGCGCCGGACGACGGCGTCGGCGTCAACGCCCTCTGCATCGGCCTCGTAGGTGAGGATCAGGCGGTGGCGTAGGACATCAGGAGCGAGGTCCTTGACGTCTTGAGGTACCACGTGGTCGCGACCTTGCAGGTAAGCCCACGCTTTGGCGGCGAGCGTCAGATTGATAGTGGCGCGCGGCGAGGCTCCGAATTGGACAAGGCCGCGGAGGTCAGGGCCGCCGGGCTCGTGGCCGCGCGTGGCGAGGACCAGCGAGACGATGTAGTCGCGGATCGGGTCGGCCACCTTGACCGCATCGACCTCACGGCGGGCCTGGAGGATATCCTCTGTGCCGATGACCGCGTCGACCTCGAGACGAGGCGAAGTGGTGGCCATCGCGTCGAGGATGCGGCGCTCCTCCTCGCGGCTCGGGTAGCCGATGTTCAGCTTGAGCATGAAGCGATCGACCTGGGCCTCGGGCAGCGGGTAGGTGCCCTCTTGGTCAATCGGGTTCTGCGTAGCGAGCACGAGGAAGGGCTTGGGCAGGGGATGGGTCTCACCGCCGAGGGTGACTTGGCGCTCCTGCATTGCCTCGAGCAGGGCGGACTGGACCTTGGCAGGCGCACGGTTGATTTCATCCGCGAGCACGAGGTGGGCGAAGATCGGGCCGCGCTTGGCGTGGTACTGGCCATCCTGCGGGTTGTAGATGAGCGTGCCGACGATGTCGGCCGGGAGCAGGTCGGGCGTGAATTGCACGCGCGAGAAGTCGGCCCGGATCGCCTGTGCGAGTGTCCGCACCGAGAGCGTCTTGGCCAGGCCTGGTACACCCTCGAGGAGGACGTGGCCGTTGGCGAGTAGCCCCACGAGGAGGCGGTCGACGAGGTATTGCTGGCCGACGACGACGCGGGCGACTTGCTCGCGTAGGCGGGGGACCCAGGTGGCGGATGCGTTGCTCATGGGAAGGGGTCGCATAGCCAACCTCGGGGGGTAAGGGCTTGCAACCCCTAGCGCCGCTGGAAGGAAGATTTGTCCGAGCTTATTAGCAGGCCCTTGCCGCCCGGTCCAGGGCCGCCCTAACGAAGGCCGCAAAGAGCGGGTGGGGGCGGGTCGGGGAGGACTTGAACTCAGGATGGTACTGCACCCCTACCATCCAGGGGTGGTTGGCGACCTCGACGATCTCGACCAGCCCAGTGAGGGGGTTGCTGCCGCCCACTTGCAGTCCAGCGGCCTCCAGCTGCTCGCGGTAACCGCCGTTGTACTCGTAGCGGTGGCGGTGACGCTCGCTCACCGTGACCTTGCCATAGGCCTTCGCGGCGCGCGATCCCGGGGTCAGTTCGCATTCATAGGCGCCGAGACGCATCGTCCCTCCCTTGGTCGCAACCGCCTTCTGCGATTCCATAAGGTGGATGACAGGGTGGGGGGTCTGCGGGTCGAACTCAGTGGAGTGCGCCCCCTTCAATCCAAGGACGTTGCGAGCATACTCAATGGTGATGATTTGCATGCCCAAGCATAGCCCGAAGCAGGGGATGCCGCGCTCGCGGGCGAAGCGTGCCGCGATGACCTTGCCCTCAATCCCTCGGTTACCGAAGCCACCGGGAATAAGGATACCATCCAGGCCCTCGAGCCCCGCTGTGCCCTCAGCCTCGACCACTTCGGCGTCCACTCGAACGAGCTCCACCGCTGCTTCGTTGGCGATGCCGCCATGCACGAGGGACTCGTAGACCGACTTGTAGGCGTCCTGTAGCTCGATGTACTTGCCGACCACGCCGATGCGGACGCGGGCTTTGGGTTCGAGCAAGCGGCGCACGGTCTCGCGCCAAGGCGCGAGCTCCAGCGGTCCGCAGGTAAGACCAAGGCGGCGCACGAGGAAGTCGTCGATGCGCTGCTCCGCGAGCATGAGGGGGAGTTCGTAGATGGAATGGGCGACGTCGCGGCACTCGATCACCGCCTCAAGCGGCACATTGCAGTAGAGCGAGAGTTTCTGGCGGTTGTCCTCGCCAATCGGCCGGTCGGTGCGGCAGACGAGGATGTCAGGCTGGATGCCGATCTCGCGCAGTTTGGCTACCGACTGCTGGGAGGGCTTGGTCTTCAGCTCGCTCGCCGCCTTGATGTAGGGGACAAGGGTGCAGTGGAGGAAGCAGGTGTTCTCGCGCCCGGCTTCGTGCTGAAACTGCCGAAGGGCCTCGAGGAAGGGCAGGCCTTCGATGTCGCCGGTGGTGCCGCCAATCTCAGTGATGAGAACGTCGACCCCTTCGCCGCCCTCGCGGATACGACGTTTAATTTCGTCGGTTACGTGCGGGATGACTTGGACGGTGTTGCCGAGGTAGTCCCCCCGTCGCTCCTTCTGGATGACGGTCTCGTAGACCTGCCCCGAAGTGAGGCTGTTCTTGCGCGAGAGGGTGCCGGAGGTGAAGCGCTCATAGTGGCCGAGGTCCAGGTCGGTCTCGGCGCCGTCATCGAGCACGTAGACCTCGCCGTGCTGGTAGGGGCTCATCGTACCGGGATCGACATTAAGATAGGGGTCGAACTTCTGGATACGGACCTTCAGGCCGCGGCACTCGAGCAGGGCGCCGATGGCGCCAGCCGCCAAACCCTTGCCCAGGGAGGAGATCACGCCGCCGGTGACAAAGATATACTTCATGGGTGGGTTTTTCGGAAAAAAAGAAGACCGGCTGTCCTTGGGCGGGACGCCGGTCTGGACCTTGGGATTGGAACGAGGTGGAACCGGTTGGCAAGGGTTTGGTGCATACCCCCTCCTCCCAGGGCATCACTTCCCCTTGCCGACACCCCCGCCCCCGCTAATACCTCCCTCCCTGGCCCAGCCGGGGGTGGGCAATCCCCTGTAATCCCCTTTTCTAGTCAATAGCCCCTTCCTATGCCCTGCGCATCCTGTTCCTGCGGCCTGTCCTCCGTCGCCAAGAAGGCCCTCATGGCCCTGACCGGTCTCGTCCTGGTGGGGTTCATCCTCGGCCACATGTCCGGCAACCTCCTCTATTTTAAGGGTCCGGAAGCCCTGGATGCCTATGCCAAGTGGCTTCACGACCTCGGTCCAATGCTCTGGGTCGCCCGCATTGTCCTGCTCGTATCCGTCGCCATCCATATCTGGGTGGGTATCTCCCTAGCCATCGACAACCGCGCCGCCCGAGCCGGCGGTCCGCAGGTCGATGCCACCCGTAAAGCAACCCTGGGGTCCCGCACCATGCCTTACACCGGTTTCGTTGTGCTGGGCTTCATCGTTTTCCATCTCCTCCACTTCACCCTCCGTAAGGTCGCCCTCGCTCCTGAGGTCGTTGACCTGGCCGATAAAGGGGGCGTCCACCAGATGCTTGTCGCCGGTTTCGCATCCATTCCCGTCTCTCTCTTCTACATCGTCGCCATGGCTCTCCTCTGCCTCCACCTCAGCCACGGCGTGAGCAGCATGTTCCAAACTCTCGGCCTGCGCAACGAGCGCTGGCGCACCCCTCTTGATCGGATGGCCGTGGCCTATGGCTGGGTCATCTTCCTCGGCTTCGCATCCATCCCCGTCCACGTCCTCGCCACGAGGTGAATACCATGATTCCCGACGCTAAGATCCCCTCCGGCCCCATTGCCCAGAAGTGGCAGTCGCACAAAGCCAAGCTTCGCTTGGTCAATCCCGCCAACCGCCGTAAGTACCACGTCATCGTCGTCGGCTCCGGCCTAGCTGGATCAGCCGCTGCCGCCTCGCTCGGCGAGCTCGGTTACGAGGTCTCCTGCTTCTGCTACCAAGACAGCCCCCGCCGCGCCCACTCCATCGCCGCGCAGGGTGGCATCAACGCCGCCAAGAACTATCAGGGCGACGGTGATTCTGTCCGCCGACTCTTCCAAGACACTATCAAAGGGGGCGACTACCGCGCCCGCGAGGCCAACGTCCATCGCCTAGCCGAGCTCTCCACCTCCATCATCGACCAATGCGTCGCCCAGGGCGTGCCTTTCGCCCGCGAGTATGGCGGCCAGCTCGCCAACCGCTCCTTCGGCGGCGCCCAGGTCTCACGCACCTTCTACGCCCGCGGCCAGACCGGCCAACAGCTCTTGCTCGGCGCCTACTCCGCCCTCTCCCGGCAGATCGGCGCGGGCTCCGTGAAGATGTATCCCCGCCACGAGATGCTCGACCTCGTCCTCGTCGGCGGACACGCCAAGGGCATCATCACCCGTAACCTCGCCACCGGCGAGGTGCGCTCTTGGGCGGCCGACTGCGTGGTGCTCTGCACCGGCGGCTACGGCAATGTCTTCTACCTCTCGACCAACGCTCAGGGTTGCAACGTGACCGCCACCCATCGCGCCCACCGGCGCGGTGCGCTCTTCGCCAATCCCTGCTACACGCAGATTCACCCTACCTGTATCCCTGTCCACGGCGAAGACCAGTCGAAGCTCACCCTGATGTCCGAGTCGCTGCGCAACGACGGCCGCGTCTGGGTGCCGCGCGATGCCGCCGATTGCGGCAAAGACCCTTCCGAGATTCCCGAGTCCGCTCGCGACTACTTCCTCGAGCGAAAGTACCCTAGCTATGGCAACCTCGCCCCGCGCGACATTGCCTCACGCTCCGCCAAGGAGGTTTGTGACGACGGTCGTGGCGTCGGTCCCGCCGTCGGCGGCCGCCGCCTCGGTGTGTACCTCGACTTCGCCAGCTCCATCGGCCGGCTGGGCGAAGCCGCCATCCGCGAGCGCTACGGCAACCTGTTCGACATGTACGAAAACATCACCGGCGAGAATGCCTACCGCCGGCCGATGCGCATCTATCCCGCCGTCCACTACACCATGGGCGGACTCTGGGTGGACTACAACCTGCAGTCCAACCTCCCGGGTCTCTTCGTCGGCGGCGAAGCCAACTTCTCTGATCACGGTGCCAACCGCCTCGGTGCTTCCGCCCTGATGCAGGGTTTGGCCGACGGCTACTTCGTCCTGCCCTCCACCGTGGCCGACTATCTCGCTGGCGTCGGGCTGACTGGGCGCCCCTCGGGCGAGGAGCCAGAGTTCCACCAGGCGCTCGCCGAGACCAACGCCCGCATCGCCCGCCTCCTCGCCGTGCGCGGCAAGCAGACCGCGCGTAGTTACCACAAGCGCCTTGGCCGCATCGTCTGGGAAGCCTGCGGCATGGCCCGCTCTCGCGAGGGTCTCCTCCAGGCCATTGCTGACATCCGCGCCCTGCGCGAAGACTTCTGGCAAAACGTCTGTGTCCCTGGCGACGGTGCCGACCTCACCCCCGAGCTCGAGCGTGCCGGCCGCGTGGCCGACTTCCTTGAGTTCGGCGAGCTGATGTGCCGCGATGCCTTGGTCCGCGAGGAGTCTTGCGGTGGCCACTTCCGCGTCGAGCACCAGGATGCGGGCGAAGCCCGCCGCGACGACGCCGCCTTCGCCCACGTCGCCGCCTGGGAATGGAAGGGTGAGGGCGCCGAGCCCGCCCGCCACACCGAGCCCCTCGTCTACGAGGAGGTCCAGCTCTCCACCCGTTCTTACAAGTAAATCCTGCCATGGTCAAAACCACTTCGACCCACGGCCACGAGGCCACCCTCCGCCTCACCCTCCGGGTCTGGCGCCAGCGCCGCGGCCAGCCCGGTGCCTTCGAGGACCACGCCCTTGCCGCTGTCCCGACCTCAGCCTCCTTCCTCGAGATGATGGACCTGCTCAACGAGCAGCTCATCCGCCAGGGCGCCGAGCCCTTCGCCTTCGACCATGACTGCCGCGAGGGTATCTGTGGCATGTGCTCGATGACCATCAATGGCATGCCCCACGGGCCGATCCCCGGCGTGACCACTTGTCAGCTGCACATGCGCAACTTCCGCGACGGGGAGACCATCACGGTCGAGCCCTGGCGCGCTCGCGCCTTCCCTGTCCTGCGCGACCTCGTGGTCGACCGCTCCGGGTTCGACCGCGTCATCCAAGCGGGCGGCTTCATCAGCATTCGCACCGGCTCAGCCCCCGAAGCCAACAACATCCCCGTGCCCAAGCCGGTGGCCGACGCGGCAATGGACGCAGCCGAGTGCATCGGCTGTGGAGCCTGCGTGGCCTCCTGCAAGAATGGCTCCGCCATGCTCTTCGTCGGAGCCAAGGTCACACACCTTAACCTGCTTCCCCAGGGTGGCCCCGAGTCCGATCGCCGCGCCGTCGCCATGGTCCGCGCGATGGACGAGGCTGGCTTCGGCAACTGCACCAACTACGGCGAGTGCCAAGCGCACTGCCCCAAGGGCATCACGCTTGACGTCATCGCACGCCTCAATCGCGATTACCTCGGCGCCCGTATCCGTGGCTTCTTCGCCTCCACTGGTAAGCCCCGCCGCGGAGGCGACTGAGCCTCCTAGTCGTCGGAATCCGCCACCAGGTCGGCGCGTTGGAGCATCACCCGGTTGTTACCCGTGGCCGCCTGCACCGCACCGATGAAGGCCTGCTGCCCTCCTTGGTCGCGTAGACAGATGTCATAGACCGCCTCCTGCTGCAGACCAGCCTGGATGGTCTCGACCGAGCGGAGCTCGTAGCGCTCCAGGTGACGTGAGAAGGCTTCGCGGAGGGCGGTCTCATGGTCAACGTCCGCACCGACCCTCACGCGCAGCCGGAGCCAGTCCGCGCGGGCGGCGAAGAGGTTTCGCCCCGCCAGTACTCCGGTGATGGCGCAGACCAAGGGCACCGTGATGGCCGCGAGGGCGTACTCGCGTGCGCCCACCGCGAGCCCCGAAGCCATCGCGAGGAAGATGAAGCCGATATCCCGTGATTGGCTGACCGCGCGGCGGAACCGGATGATGGAGAAGGCAGCGAACATCCCGAAGGCGGTCGCGGCGTTACCCTGTACCACCATGATCACGAGTGTGACCACCGTGCCCAAGATGATCAGCGTGTGCACGTAGTCCTGCGAGTAGAACACCGGCCGGCAGGTCCGGCGGTAGGTCGCCGCGATCAGGCAGCAGAGCCCGAAGCTCATCGCGATGGCGAGGAGCACCTCGACCGGGCTGGGCGACGGCCCTCCCGTGGAGCCGGCGCGGAGGAGCGACGAGAGTTGGTCGAGTAGCCCATGGGCGGGTGTTGCGGTGACGGAGGCGGTGGTCATGGAAGTGAAGGAGAGGGATGTGCGCGCGGGGCGACAGCGGCGGCGTACTTACTGAAGCGCCGGGGTTGCAGGCCGTGGCGGGAGAGGAGGCGGGCGACATCGAGGGGGACGCAGCCGGTCCCCTTAACCTCCAAAATACATTGGTCCGTACCAATGACCCGACGCTGGATGCCTTCCTCGTCTGGCCGTGGCACTAGGTCGTCCTCGCGAGAGAGGATGTCCTGGTCGAAGGTCAGACGCAGTGCGTCCTCGCCCTCGCCCCGGGCGTAGGCCTGTCGGTCGTAGCGCATCAGGCAGGAGGGGATGAGCCCGCGCCCGCTTGCCATGCCAGCAGCCTCGTCGGCGGTGGCTTGGTCGGTGCGGCTGAGCGGGCCCGCGGCGCTGGGGTTGCGGTCGGCCACCGCCAAGGCCACCGCCAGCGGCAGTCGTAGCCGACGCTTGGCGCCCCATGGTCCGTCCTTGCGCTTGATCTCAAGGAAGGTGGAGGGAGGAATGATCCCATCGCGCGTACCATAGGTGCGCACACGCAACTTCCGGCGGAAAGGTACGCCCCGCCAGTGCTCCCAGTAAATTTCAAAGGAGGGGTTATCGTAGTAGAGGGTGACCACCGGGTAACTCCCTCCGCCGATCGCATCGGGCCGTAAGTCGTCCCCTAGATCACGCAGCAGGCGGTCGCGCTCCTCCAGCGTAATCAGGTACTTCAGCTCGAATCGCGCGGAGAGTTCCATCTCAGGGGATGCGGTCTAGGGTCAGGCTGCGCCGGTCAAAAAAGGCCTCACCGGCCGTCGCTCTCAGTTCGAGCACCAAGGTGGTCTCTGGGCCCTGGGCCTCGAACTCATGCACGAGCGTCTTCCAGGTATTGTTACCGGCGAGAGCGATCACCTTGGGGTTGCGCGCCTGCCCCGAGGTGCGGATGCGGGCGCCCACCAGTTCGGGGCCACCGGCGACGATACCCTTAGCCTGCACGCTCGCGCTGAGGCGGTAGCGGCCAGCCGCAAGCATCAGAGATAGGCGATGGTCGCCCCCGTTTTCTACGTTGGCGGCGACCCGGAGGCAGGTCTTTCCGGCGAGCTCGAGCTCATTGACATTCCCCTTGTCCGCGTTGGAGGGCGTCCACTCATACTTGGCTAGGTTGATGCTACCGCCCGCCCGGCTCAGCCGGGCCGCGTCATCCAGCTGCGCGTTGACCTGCTCGAGGCGGCCCCGGATGAGGTTACCCGCGTGCTGGCCTCGTCCTGGGAATTGCTCGGCGTCGGCGGGCGACGCGGTCTTGACCCTTGTCTGCAGGGTCTTGGCCAGTCGCTCGGCCTCTCTCGCCCAGTCATTAGCCCGCAGCACCTTCTGGTTCACAGCCATGAACTGGAGGCGGAATCTTTCCTGGATGCCGGGCAGGGACCAGACCGCGTCGCCCACCAAGCCGCTCGGCCGCCGGAACACATACCAGCGCGCGTTACCGAATACCTGATCCATGCCGTGCAGGATGAAATGAAACTTACCCGAGGCAGGGTCGTGGTAGAT
>JBFZFD010000024.1:0-7289 GCA_041306485.1 Opitutia bacterium
CGATTGCCGGCACCGACCGCGAACGCGTCCGCCTCGCCCTCGAGCAACTCGACATTGAGAGCCGCCCCATCTGGAAGCCGATGCACCTGCAGCCCGTCTTCCACGGTGTTGAGGTCGCCGATCGTGGCGTCGCTGCCCGCCTCTTTGCCCAGGGCCTCTGCCTGCCCTCCGGTTCAGGCATGTCCGACGCTGACCGAGAGCGGGTTATCGCCGGTGTGCGTAGCTGCTTCGCACGCTGACACCTCGCGGCCCGCAGCGAGGGCTCCCTTTCCTCTTCTCGAGCCCAGCCTCAGAGAGACCGCGGCTATCGCCATTGCCGCCACCCAACCCAGCGTTGAGGCTTCCGGCACCGGCGCCACCTCCGGGCTCCACATCAGCGCGAGGCCGCCTTGCTCGTCCGCTCCCACGCTCCACCAGCCACGCCCCTCGATGGCGCCATCTTCCATCTGCGGTACGCCCCTCACGACCCCGTCTCCCCAGCTGTCGATGAAGGCAAACGTCCTCGCCTGTTCCCAGAACGGATTCTCCCAGTCCGCCTCGCCAATCGCCAGCAGGCTCCCGTCCGCAAACTCGACGTCCCCGAACACATAAAACCCTGCGGTCTCGTCCTCCGTCGGCTTCCAGACCAGCCGACTGCCCGTCTCCATACGTGCGGCGCCGCTCCAGCCCGACATCCCTCCGGCCGGATCCAGGGCGAGAGTCCCCGTAATCACGCCGCCATCGAGCCAGCTTCCCGCGACCTCGACCAATCCCCCCACCGCCGACTCCCCCATCTCGAGTGTGCTGCCTATCACCCGGATGCGCGGCGTCTCCAGCGACCCGTAAAGCCGGGCGCCTCCCGAGGTGATGTTGAGCAGACCGGTGGTGATACCCGGTAGGTACGACAGATCCAGCACGCCCGTACGATGAATGACCACCTCGTCGGCGATGAGGCGCCCCGCCGACATCTGGCTGAAGTTGCCCTCGCCAATCACCAGCTTCCGCGCCCCCGCCACCTCCCCCGCAAAGCTGAAGCTCGCCCCGCGCGCCTCCAGTGTAGCGTCTGCCAGCGCATCCGGCCGATCGACCTCCAGGGTCACGCTGCCTTCCCAGCCCGACAGCCGGAGCGCGCCCGCGCCGCTCGCCCCAGACCCCAGGAACAGCGTGCCGCCGCCCCGCTTCTCCAGCCATGCCCCTGTCGCCATCATGCCTAGCGCCAGCTGCCCCCCGTGGTCCACCTCCAGGAGAGATATCGCCTCAATCGTCCCGCTCAACTGGTGCCACCCGGCGCCGACCGTCCTGACCCCATCCACCTTGGCTTCGGGATTCATCATCAGGCTTAGATTATTCGGGCTCTCGATCACCAACCGGATTGCGCCTCCGCCCACCGCGCCGCCGATTTCCACCGCTCCCGCGCTTCCGGCCGGTCGGATCACCGCGGTCTCGCCGGCCTGCGGCAGGATACCCTCCTCCCAGTTGCTGGGATCGGACCAACTCCACCCATCCCCAGTGCCGATCCAGATGGCGGCGGGCAGGGAAGGGCAGGGCAGGGCGACGGCGGTGAGGAGGAATGTGATCAGGTGAGTGTTTCGCATGCGTCGAGCCAGCACCCGCGCGGTCGCCGGAGCGATGTCCCCCATTCCTCAGGGTAAAAGCCCCCGACCGTGGGTGGGGACTTTGCTTGCCGAGATTCCCGGGTGGCGGGAGCATCGCTAACGATGAGGTTCCTCCTCGCCGCCTGTTTCGCCGCTCTCGTTGGATGCACGAGCGCGCCGCCGAGCGCGCCATTGTTTTCGGAGGGACAATGGTCCGGGCCGGTTTGGATTCCCGAGTCACCCGATTTCGAGGAGCTTGTCGCCGCCCAAGAGCTCGCCGATTGGTGCGAGCGTGTCACCGGTCGCCGCCCTGATGTTCGTTCCGAAACCGCCGAGCCCATCCTCGCCGGCATCGCACTCGGCCGCACCCGCGCCGCCGAGCGTCTCGGTGTCCAGCCTCCTGCAGGCGACGGCGACACCGCTACGCGCCGTTCGCAAGCCGCCCTCACCGTCATCTTGGGCAACTCTCCCGCTGCAACCCGCATGGCCGCCGGCCGTTTTGCCGCCGAAGCCCTCGGCATCACCTTTGCCCTGCCGGGCGCCGTAGGTGCCGACTGGCAGCCACGTGCACGCGTTGATTCCCCACCCGACGAGTCTTGGACTCCCTCCTTCGCCTGGAGGGCCATCTCTGGCCTGCACAACCCCGAGTCCATCGCCTGGGGTCGTGCCGTCGGGTACGGCTCCCGCCCGCGTTCTACGCATGGTCTGCACCTCGCCTTCACTCCAGCCCTCTTTGAGCAGCGCCCCGACCTCTTCCTCCTTTCACCCAATAATCCTGCCGCCCCCTTGCGACGAGGACGCTCCGCCCAACCCGACCTGACGCATCCCGAGGCTCCCGCCATCGCCGCCGCCGCTGCCCGTACCTGGCTCCTCGCCAACCCTACCGAGCTCGCCGTGCCTATGGGCATCAATGACAGCGTGGTCTGGCCCGAGGGCCCAACCCAGTGGCCAGCTGGGCGAGTCTGGGACGGCCGGCCAGACCGCTCCGATGTCGGCTTCGCCTTCCTCAATCGGATGGCCGAGGCCGACTGGAATCCAGGAGGCGACCGTGCCATCGGTGCCCTGGCCTATCTCGATGTCGCCAAGGCACCCTCCTTCCCTGTCCATCCCGCAATCTTCCCCGCTGTCTGCGCCGATCGTATCCAGTATACCAATCCCGCTTATGCCAAACTCGAGTCCGAGAACCTCGCTGCTTGGGGCCGCTCCGGTGTGCGACGCCTCGCCACTTGGGATTATGGCTTTGGACGTGACGTCCCTTTCCCGCGCGTCCACCTCGGCGCTCTCGCTCAATCCCTCCGTGCCGCCCATGCCGCCGGCGTCTGCTCTTGGTACTCCGAGGTCGACCCTCTCTGGATCTTCGACGCTCCCAAAGTCTGGCTCGCTGCCCAGATGCTCTCCGATAGCACCACCGACCCCAAACAACTCGAGGCACGCTGGTTCACCGCCGCCTACGGTCCCGCCGCCCAACCCATGCGTGCCCTCTACGACGAAATCGCCACCTGCTGGTCGGCTGCCTTCTCCACCCGTCTCGACGGCGAATGGCTGCGCGGCTGGCGTGACGGTGCCCTCGCCCTTCCTGGCATCGACGCCCTCCTCGCCGACCGCGCGCCCACCTTCCTCGCCCAAGCCAGCACCGCCCTCGCCACTGCACCGAAAGATGCTCGCCATCATCGCATGCGACAGCGCCTCGCGCAATTCCAGCTGGCTTGGAACGCCGTCGTCGCCCAGCGCCTCCGCGTCCGCGAGGCCGAGGCAGCGGCTCTCGGCCGGTCCGACCTTTCCAAGATGCTCCTTGCCGAGAAGCGTCGTGATGATGCCGTCGCTGCACTCAATCGCCAACCCTGGCCCGGTAGCCGGCCCGTCACCTGGCAGGATTTTCCCGAACCCAATCCCTGGCCCTTGTTGGTTCAGGGTAATGATAAACTACCCGATCACGCGCCCCTTGCCGCCCGCCTCGCCTCGGCGGTTCACTCACTACCCGCCTCCACTAACCCCAATGTCATACGCTGGACTCACCAGTCCGACCCCCGCGACCAAGGCTGGACTCTCTGGCTCGCCGAGGCCTCGCGGCTAGTGAAGACCGACACCTCCCTCGGCGCCGTTGGACCCCAAGGGCGACTGCATCGCCGCCTTCCCGTCGCTCCCGGCGAGGTCCTAGAAATCGCCGTCGTGGTCGATGGCGCCACCGCCGCTCAGCCCGGCAACGCCCTGCTCACCGTCCGATTCCCCGCGCCCGCCACCGCCCCGTCCTCTCCGCGCCCGCCAGTCCTCCATCCCGACCCCAAGCCAGACGCGCGCCGCGCTGTCCCCTTCACCGTCCGCCTCGTCCGGGGTGACAACCTTCTCCTCGTACCCGTCCCCGCGGGCTCGGGCCCCAATGCCGAGGTCGAGATTTCCTTTGTCGACCGATTACCCGGTCTCGATTCAGTCACCGTAACCCGTATCCCAGTCCGCTAATCCATGGCCAAGCGACTTCTCCTCCTCCCTCTCTTCCTGCTTGGCACACTCGCCATGACTCCCGTTGTGCTTCTCGCCGCGGTGGTGAGGCTGGTCGCGGGTTATGAGGCCGCCAAGCGGACCTTCGATATCTTCTTCTCACTCGGTTGGCTCTTCGCCTTCTCCCCCCTCTTGCTCGCTGTCGGCCTCCTCGTTCGCCTCAAGCTCGGCTCGCCCATCCTCTTTTCTCAGGTCCGACCCGGTAAAGACGCCCAGCCATTTCGTATGGTGAAGTTCCGCACCATGACCGACGCGCGCGACGAGACCGGCAACCTCCTGCCCGACAACGTACGCCTGACTCCCTTCGGTCGTTTCCTCCGCTCCTCCAGCCTCGATGAGTTTCCCGAGATGGCCAACGTACTGCTTGGCGACATGAGCGTGGTCGGTCCCCGTCCCCTCCTCATGGAGTACGTCCCGCTCTACGATGCTACCCAGCGACGGCGGCTCGAGGTCAAGCCAGGCGTCACCGGTTGGGCCCAGATCAACGGGCGCAATGCGCTGTCCTGGGACGAAAAATTCGGGCTCGATACCTGGTATGTCGAGCACCGCAGCCTCCTCCTCGACCTCCGTATCGTCGCTCGCACCTTCTTTAAGGTCTTCGCCCGCTCCGGCATCGATCACTCCGCGGACCGCCCCATGCCCCGCTTCACCGGCAAGGCGGTCAATTGATTGTCGGTTGGTGCGGGTGGAGGGAGTCGAACCCTCGTCTCAAGCTTGGGAAGCTCACATAATAGCCGTTATACTACACCCGCGTAAGCCGTCTTCCTTATCCTCCGCGGAGTGAGGTCGGGCAAGCCGGAACCGCGCTCAGCGACCTCGCAGCATCCCCGGCAGGCTGGCCAGTCCGTGTAGCAGCCGCTGCGTCTCACGTCTCAGCCGGTAGGCCCCCAAGCGAAGGTTCTTAAACAGCTGGTGGTTCTCCCGGCTCCGGTCCTCGTAGCCGAGGGTGGTCTGCAGGGCGGCCTCGGCGAGGCTGGCGACATTTGGCGTCACCGCGCGGATGCGCAGACCACTCTCCCAAGGACGGTCCTGCGCGTGGTCAATCTGCTCGCGCATCGGCAGTAGGGTTTTCACGAGTCGCTCGGCTGCGCGCCGGTTGATGGCGTAGGCGGCGGTCGAGGTCGTCGCAAACAGGTGCAAGCAGAGGGCATGGTCCTTCGTGAGGGGCCTCACCCTGATGGGCAGCCCCCGGTGGTAGTGGAAGAGCTTCGCCAAGTCCCAGTCGTCCCGCTCACCCAACGCACCAGTCACCTCAACGAATCCAGGGAGGATGCCTATATCGTCCTCTAGGATCACGCCTACCGGCGCGCCCGTCGCAAGGAAAGCCTCCATCGCGCGTAGGTGGCTCAGGTAACAACCCAGCTCACCACCGCGCGGGCTGTCCGCACGGTTCCGGACTCGGTAGGCCGCGAGGTCGACTATCCCGGGTTCGCCTAGGCGCTCCGCACCGAGCACGGCTGGAATGCGCGTGAAGGTGATGCCCGCTGCCGCCAGCTCGCGGGAAACGGAAGCGAGCCGCTCGACATCTCTATCTAGGTTAATGACGAAAAAATGGCAGAGGGCGGCGGGCATCGCACGGCTTACATGGGTCATGTAAGCCACCATTTTTTTGTTCGTCTTTACTTTCTTGGCGAGAAATATCTAGCAGATGGCAACTGCCTTAGTTACTGGCATTTCTGGACAAGACGGTGCCTACCTCGCTCGCCACCTTCTCGATAGAGGTTGGGAAGTCGTGGGTACCCGCCGGCGCTCCGGCACCTCCAGCCTATGGCGCCTTGAAGAACTCGGTCTGCTTGGCCATCCGCGCCTCACCCTAGGGGAACTTGACCTCGCAGATTTACCCGCCGCCATACGTTTGCTGCGCGAGCATCGGCCCTCCGTTGTCTACAACCTCGCCGCCCTGAGCTTCGTCGGCGGCTCCTTCGCCCAGCCCATCGCCACGACGGAGACCAATGCCATCGGCCCTCTTCATCTCCTCGAGGCCATTCTCCTCGTCGACCCTTCTATCCGCTTCTACCAAGCCTCGACCTCCGAGATGTTTGGCAAGGTGCAGCAGGTCCCCCAAACTGAATCTACTCCCTTCTGGCCGCGCAGCCCCTACGGTTTTGCCAAGCTTCTTGCTCACTGGGCCACGGTCAATTATCGCGAGGCCCGCGGCCTCTTCGCCTGTAGTGGCATCCTCTTCAACCACGAATCCCCCTTGCGCGGCTCGGAGTTTGTCACGCGCAAGCTCACCCTCGCCGCCGCTCGCGCCGCTCGGGGTATCCAGGAAGATGTTGAGCTCGGTAATCTCGATGCTCGCCGCGACTGGGGCTTCGCCGGCGACTATGTCGAGGGTATGGCCGCCATGCTCGCCGCCGACCAGCCTGCCGATTACGTTCTCGCCACTGGTCGGACCGCCACCGTGCGTGATTTCGCCGGCCTTGCTTTCGCCGCCGCCGGACTACCGCTCACTTGGTCTGGCCAAGGCCTTGCTGAGGTGGGCCATGACACCGCCGGCCGCGTTCGTGTGCGAGTTAGCCCCGCCCACCTTCGCCCTGCCGAGGTCGACCTCCTCGTCGGCTCTCCCGCGCTCGCAACCCAGCGGCTCGGCTGGGTTCCGCGCGTCGGCCTCGATGAACTCTGCTCCATGATGGTCGAGGCTGACCTTCGCCGCTGCGCTTCACCCTCTGGCCGGGCATGAGGTGGCTGGTCACAGGCGCCTCGGGATTCGTTGGCCAGCACGTCCTGCGCGCACTCCGTGCCGCTGGGCAAGACGCGGTCGGCCTAGGGTTTGGACGTTCGGCCGATGAACCATGCGACATGACAGATCCCGCCGCCGTTCGCGCCGTCATTCTTGACCGACGTCCCGATCGCGTCATTCACCTCGCCGGCATTGCCTTTGTACCCACGTCCGCAGCGGAGGAATTCCATCGCATTCATGTCGACGGGACCCGCCACCTCCTCGCAGCTTGCGCTACCTTAGAATCCCCGCCCGCCGTCGCCCTCGCTAGCAGCTCGACCGTCTACGCTGCCTCCAACCAACCCCTTACCGAGTCCTCGCCTCTCCAGCCCCTCTCCGACTACGGCCGGAGCAAACACGTCATGGAAGAGGAGGCCGCCGCTTGGGCTGGCCGTCTTTCCTTGCTGGTCGTGCGTTCCTTTAACTGCACTGGCCCTGGTCAGGACACGCGTTTCCTCGTCGCTAAGCTTGCTGACACCTTTCGCCGCCGTCTGCCC
>JBFZFD010000025.1:0-3555 GCA_041306485.1 Opitutia bacterium
GCTCGGGCGAGGGGCCCCATGCTCAAAGATGGCGGGCCACCTCAGGCGCTCGCAGCAGCCAGCAGAAGGTCCAGGCGTTGACGCCCATGTGGATGACCACGCAGGGCCAGAGCCCAAAGCGGTCGCGGACTAAACAGAGCCAGGCACCGAGGATACCAATGGGTAGAAGGGTGGCGAGGTTGCCATGGATGATGGCGAAGAGACCGCCCGTGAAGGCCACCGCCCAGCCGCGCGGCATACGCTCCCTCCAGGCCGGGTAGATCATGCCGCGGAAGCCGACCTCCTCGACTAGGGGTGCACCCACGATGACGAATAACCCGAGCACCGCTAGGGGCCAACCCGGCCCCGTGTGGTCGAGGATGAGGTTGACCATCATCTGGTTGTCCCTTGGTACCGCCATGCCTTGGGCCTCGGCGAAGCTGGCGAAGGCCAGCCAGAAGAGGCTGGCAATCCACATCAGTGCGAAGCCAGCCGAGAGCAGGCCGATGACGCGTAGGGCCGAGGAGAGATTGAGACCGAGGGGCTCCGCATCGGACCCATCGGGATGGATGCGCACGAGTGCGGGCTCGGCCCGCGCGAGGCCCAGTAGGATGACCACGGTCAGGAGCTGTCCCAAGAATCCCGCCAAGATCATCCGCGGATGAAGCATGCCACCAATGGTCACGCCTTCGGGCAGGCCGAGCGCTCCAAGCAAGTTGCTTGAGAGAGAGACGAGGAAGGGCAGCTGCTGGGTAAGGATGCCGAAGACCCCGAGGAAGAGCAGGGTGGAAAGAGGCGCCATCAACGAGGGCGGCAAGGCGGCGGACGGTCCTGGCTCGACCGAGGGTGACGGCGAAGCATCGCCGCGCCCTAGGCGGATAAAACCCACCACGAGCATGGCGACCGAGAGCACGATAAATGACCACTCCCAGCCGCCGAGCCGGCTCCAGGGAATCTCCTCCAGGCCTCCCATCGGTCAGGCTACTTGGCGGGCCCCGACGAACGTGGAGCGGACACTACCGCGGAGTCGACGTCCCTCGAGCGGATGGTTGCCCGCCAGAGAGCGTGAGCTCTTAGCGCGGAAGATCCAAGCTGCCTTGGGGTCGAGCAGGGTAATGTCAGCCGGCCTCCCGACCTCCAGGGTTCCTGCCTGGATGCCGAGGATACCAGCGGGACCTGAGGTCAGGCGGGCGAGGAGCGTGGGCAGGTCGGCGGCGCCGCCGAGAACCACGGCCTCATGGGCCACCGCAAAGGCGATTTCCAGAGTCGCAGCACCGAAGGGCGCGAGGTCGAACTCGCGGTCCTTCTCGGTTGCGGTGCAGGGAGAGTGGTCGGAGGCGATAGCCCCAATCACGCCCTCGGCCAGCCCTGCGAGCAGCGCCTGCCGGTCGACCTCCTCACGCAGGGGAGGGTTGAGTTTGAGATGGGTGTCGTAGTTAGCCAGAGCCTGGTCGGTCAGCAGTAGGTGCAGGGGCGAGACCTCCGCGGTGACTCTTGCGCCGCGCGAGCGCGCCCGCCGAAGGGTGTCGACCGTGCGGGCGGCCGAGAGGTGCTGGAGATGGATGCGTGCGCCAGTCAGTTCCGCCAGGGCGCAGTTGCTCGCCGCCACAATTTCCTCCGCCGCCGAGGGGAAGCCACGCAGCCCGAGCCGAAGTGAGATGGCTCCTTCGTGCATCTGCGCACCCTCGGTCATGCTGCTATCCTGGCAATGGTCGATGACCACTAGACCGAACATCGCCGCGTACTCGAGTGCGCGACGCATGATTTCGTTGTTCTCGACCCCGCCAACGGTGTCGGTCACTGCAACGACCCCCGCCTTGGAGAGCGAGCCGATGGGCGCCAGCGCCTTACCGGCGAGGCCCTTGGTCAGCGCACCCGCGGGCAGCACGCGTACCGCAGCGTCGGTCTCGCAGATGTCATGGATGAGTTGTAGCGTGCCCGGGTGGTCAACGCAGGGCAGGGTGTCTGGCATCGCCAGCAAAGTGGTGAAGCCCCCCGCCGCCGCGGCCCGCGTGCCAGCATGGATGGTCTCCCGCGCAGAATATCCCGGCTGGCCTAGCCGACAGCTGAGATCAACGAATCCAGGCGAGGCGACCAGTCCTCGGCCATCGACCTTGCGGGCCTTGGACAACTGAGCGGGCGTGAGGCGATCGACGAGGATACCATCCACGGCGAAGAGGTCCGCCTTGCGCTCGTCGCGTCCCGACGCCGGGTCGATGACGCGTGCGTCCTTGATCCAGAGAGGGGTGAGGTCGGGTGTGTTCATCGTTTGCCGGCTTCCATGCAAAGGTGGAGGACCGCCATGCGCACTGCGACACCATGGCTGACTTGGTCGAGGATGACCGAGCGCTCGCCGTCGGCGAGGGCGCTCTCGACCTCGACCCCGCGGTTGATCGGGCCAGGGTGCATGATCACCGCCCCGGGCTTGAGCCAGGCGGCCCGTGCTGCGTTGAGGCCGAATTGTGAGGTATACTCGCCCAGCGAGGGGAAGTGCGTGGTGGTCTGGCGCTCGTGCTGGATGCGCAAGAGCATGACGGCGTCGGCGCCCGAAAGCGCCTTACGCAGGTCGCGCTCGATGCGCACGCCAGGGAAGGCTTCGGCTAGGCGTTCTGGGACGAGTGTGGCTGGCCCTGCCACGGTCACTTTGGCGCCCAGCTTGCCCAAGCAGATAATGTTGGAGCGTGCTACTCGGCTGAAAAGGATGTCGCCGAGGATGGTTACGCGCAGGCCTGCCACCTTGCCGAAGCGCTTGCGGAGCGTGTAGGCGTCGAGCAGTGCCTGGGTCGGGTGCTCGTGTGCGCCGTCACCGGCGTTAATGACAGAGATGCCTACCTGCCGAGCGAGGTAGGCGGCGGCTCCGGCCGAGCTGTGGCGAAGGACAATGGCATCGGCCTTCAGGGCCTCGATGTTGAGAGCAGTGTCGCGCAGCGTCTCGCCTTTGACCAGTGAGGAGGCCGAGGTGTCGATGGAGACGACCTCAGCTCCGAGGCGCTTGGCTGAGATGTCGAAGGCGGTCCGCGTCCGGGTGCTGGGCTCGAGGAAGAGATTCACCACGGTATGTCCCTTGAGAAGGGTGGTCGAGCCAGCGCGGCGGAGGCTGGGGAGAAACTTGTCCGCCCGGGTAAAAATGGCCTCGATGTCGCCAATCCCGAGCGGGTCGATCCCGATCAGGTCTTTAGATGTCCAGCGAGTCTTCGAGGCCATGCGGTTGTTCCGTGTGGCCCCGACGAGGTCGGGACCGGGGCGAGCGTGGAAACCGAACCCCTCGTGGCAAGGCAAAAGCCGCCACAGCAGGTTACCAAAGGTAGGGCGGAGGATGATCGGCAGATGGCTAGCGGGGTTAGCGGTGTTAGCGGGGCTAGCGGACTAGAACTCGCTGCCTTGGGTAGGGGCACGACCACGTCGTGACCTCGGGCCTACGGCCCTCGGTCGGCTGCACAGGGGCACGGGCGAAGAAGCCGATGCACAGGGGCACGGCGGCACAGGGGCACGGGCGAACAGCTAACGAGCTATTAGCACAGCTGGCACAGCGGCACAGCGGCACGGAATCGGACAGTTAACGAGCTAACCCCGCTA
>JBFZFD010000026.1:0-4741 GCA_041306485.1 Opitutia bacterium
ACGCCCGCGCGTGGGTTCGCCTTCCGCACCGACGGGCCGGCTGACATGCGCATGGACACCGGGCGCGGGGTATCTGCCTCCGAGTTCCTCGAGAGCGCTCCTCGCCCCGAACTGGAGCGCGCCATCCGCGACCTCGGCGAGGAGCCTCGCTGGCGCCGCGTGGTCGAGGCCATCGTCCGCGCCCGTGGCACGGGTATGCTCGGTCGCACCTCGACCCTCGCCGCGCTCATCGAGAAGGCCGCGCCTCCCCCGCCCGGTCCGCGCGGCGTCCATCCCGCCACTCGCTCGTTTCAGGGAATCCGCATTCTCGTCAATGATGAGCTTGGCGCGCTCGACGAGGCTTTGCCCAAAGCCTTCGCGGCGCTCGCTCCGGGCGGCGTCCTCGCCGTCATCTCCTTCCACTCGCTGGAGGATCGCCGCGTCAAACGGCTCTTCAACGAGCTCGCCGGCCGCCCCGTCGATCGGGACGATGCCCGCCCGCAGGACCTCCGGGTCGCCCGGGCCGAATTGCTCACGCGCCGCGCCGTCAAGGCCGGTGAGGCCGAGCTCGCCGCCAACCCCCGCAGTCGCTCGGCCCGGCTGCGCGCCATCCGCCGACTCCCATGACCGCCTCGCGCGCCTGGGGTATCGCTTTCATCCTTGTCGCCATCACGGTGGTCGTCTCTGGCGTCGTCTCTATTATGCAGGTGCGTCTTCGGGCCGAGCAGGTGGGGCAGGGCATCCGTAAGCTTGAGCGCGACGCGTACGAGCGCCGCAAGGAGGTCGACCATGTCGTTCGTGACCGTGCCCGGGCCCAGGATGCGCTCCATCTGTCCCGGCATCCCGCCTGCGCCGACCTGCGTGCGCCCGAGGCGACCCAAGTTAGTTGGGTCCGTCCGCCGCTCGGCTCCCTTCCCCGCCCGCCACCCCAGACTAATCCCCGTCTCGCGGCGCTCGACGCCGCCGGCCGCGACCCGGCCGGAGCCGCTGGGGCTGCCGCCCGATGAGCCTGCCGCAAGCCAGGAGTCCACGTTTTCGATTCCTGGTCTTCTTGGTTGTCGCCGGGTTCGCACTCCTCATCTCCAAACTCATCCAGCTTCATGCTGTCGATGGCCCTCGCCTACGTGCGAAGGCGCTCGAGGCCCGGAGCGAGCGCAGCGAGCGTCCCAGTCGTCGCGGCGAAATTCGCGACCGACAGGGTAACCTTCTCGCCGCCACCGATACGGTTTGGGATATCGGTCTCGATCCTCAGGTGCTCGCGCCCGAGGACCGGGCGCGGGCGACTGAGGTCGCCGTCCAACTCGGCATCCCCGCGTCCGAGGTCCTCGCGGCCTTCGAAGACGGACGGCGGACACGGGCTGATGCCTCCGGCGTAATCCGCGATGTCCGTTGGATTGTCCTCGCCAAGGAGGTCGACGAGCAGCGCAAGCGACGCGTGGACGCCCTTGGTATCCGCGGCATCTACGGCCAGCCACGCTTCCGCCGCGTCTACCCCCAAGGACAGCTGGGTGCTCACGTCCTTGGCTACATCAACCACAACGGGGATCCGACCACTGGGGTAGAGAAGTCCTTTGATAGTCTCCTCCGCGGCCAAGACGGTTGGGTCGAGTCCGAGCGCGACGGCCGTCGCCGCGAGATTGTTGCCCGCCGCCTGCGCGACGTGCCCGCAGTCGACGGGCAGAGCCTCGAGCTCACCCTTGACGCCGTCATCCAGAGCGCCTGCGAGGAAGCTCTCGCCGAAGTCGCGCGCGACTACCGTCCGAAGGGCGCCGTCGCCATCGTCAGCGAGCCCCGCACCGGCCGGATACTTGCCCTCGCTTGCTGGCCGACCTTCGATCTCAACCGCTACAACGACCGTGAGGCCGCCCCGCTCGACTCTCAGCGCAACCGGGCCATCGCCGATATCTATGAGCCTGGCTCCGTCTTTAAAATCGTTTCCGTCGCCGGTGCCCTCGAGTCAGGCCTCGTCACACCCGACTCCATCTACGATTGCTCACCCGACTCCGTGCCTTACCGCGGTCGGATGGTCTCCATGCCGGCCGACTCCCACCGGATGGGGTCAGAGCCTGTCCGCACCATCGTCTGGGAATCCTCTAACCGCGGCTCCGTCCAGATTGGTATGCGTTACGCCGAGCGCCACGGCGAGGAGCGCTTCGTCGACCTCATCCGCGGCTTCGGCTTCGGCTCCCTGACTGACTTTCCTGTCGCCGCAGGCGAGGTGCGTGGTCTCCTCACCCCTTCCGCTCGCTGGGATGGGTTGACCATCTCCCGCCTGCCTATGGGTCACAGCATCAGCGTGACGCCCCTACAGATGCACCTCGCGATGTCTGCCATCGCCGCGGATGGCCTGCTCATGCGCCCTCTCATCGTCGGTCGTGTGCTCAATCCCGACGGCTCGCCCGCCCTCGAGTACGCCCCACGCGCCCGGGGTCGTGCCGTCTCTATTACCGCCGCGCGCCAGTTGGCCGACATGCTGCGCGGGGTCTGCTCGCGCCAGGGCACGGCTGCCGCCGCCGAGATCCCTGGCTATGATGTCGCTGGCAAGACGGGCACCACCCAGAAGTTGGTCAACGGCCGCTACTCCAACGCACACCACGTCGCCTCTTTTTCCGGCTTCCTTCCTGCGGGTGCTCCCCGCGTAGCTATCACTGTGGTGGTTGACGAGCCCGTCATGCCCGGCGTCGGCTATGGAGGCAAGGTCTGTGCCCCCGTCTTCCGCCAGATCGCCGAGCAGTGCATCCGGCGCCTCGAGATACCCCCCGTCAACCCCGGCCTGCGCGGCCGCTCGGTCGCTGAGCGATGAGTGCCCCCGCCGCCACCCTCCCTAACCTCGGCTCGCTGCTCGAGGGCATCCCCGCGCTTTCCCGCTCCGGTGGCTGGCGCACGCCTATTACCTCGCTGGTCACGGATAGCCGCCGCGTCGTACCTGGCGCCCTCTTCTTCGCCCTCGATGGCCGTCGCGCCGAGGGCCATCGCTTCGTTGACCAAGCCGTCGCCCATGGTGCCGCCGCCATCGTCTCCGGCCATCCGGTCACGGGCATCCCCGCGGTCGATGCCGCCCAAGTCGAAGCCCCGCGCCAAGTGCTCGCGGAGGTCGCCCGCCGCTTCCACTCGCACCCTGAGCACTCGCTTCGCCTGGTCGGCGTGACCGGTACTAACGGCAAGACCACCGTCGCCTCCCTTCTCCATCACCTTCTCAGCCAAGTCGAGGGACGTCCCTGGGGTATGCTCGGCACCGTCCGCTACCACCTGGGCTCACGCTCCATCCCCTCCTTTAAGACCACGCCGGAATCCTCCGACCTCGCCGCGTTCTTCGCTGTGATGCGCGATGCAGGCTGCGTCGGTGCTGCCCTTGAGGTTAGCTCGCATGCCCTCGACCAGGAGCGGGTGCACGGCTTTGCCTTCGCTGTCGCCGCCTTCACCAACCTGACGCGCGACCACCTCGATTATCATGGCAACCTCTCCGCCTACCTCCGGGCTAAGGCGCGACTCTTTGATGGCTCGGCCGGCCCTCGGCCCTCCTCTGCCGTGCTCAACGCAGACGATCCCGCTTCCGCTGCGCTCGCGCTCGCCTGCGGCTCAGTGCCCCGTCTCAGCTACGGTATCGAGTCCTCCGCGGATATCCGTGGCAGCGGGCTTGCCATGGACCTTGCCGGTACGCGCTTCGCCGTCGGCTTCGGTGGTCGCTCGGCCACCTTCCACACCCGATTGCCCGGAGCCTACAACGTCGCCAACATTCTCTGTGCCCTCGCCTGCTGCCAAGCCCTCGGACACGACCCGCTCGCCCTGGTCGAAGCAGTCAGCGATTTCCCCGGCGTCCCCGGTCGGATGGAGCGGGTCGAGGCTGGTCAGGACTTCCCCGTCTTTGTCGACTACGCCCACACCGATGACGCGCTGCACCATGCGCTCGGTATGCTTCGCTCTCTCACCCCGGGTCGCCTGATTTGTGTCTTTGGCTGCGGCGGTGACCGCGACCGCGGCAAGCGTCCCGAGATGGCTCGCGCTGTCACCGGGCTCGCCGACCTCGCGTGGATCACCGCCGACAATCCCCGTCGCGAGTCCCTCGATCGCATCTTCGACGACATGCGGCCGGGCATCGTCGACTCCACGTGCGTCAACTTCGTGCCCGACCGCCGCGAGGCCATTGCCGCCGCCTGCGCCATCGCTCGCCCAGGCGATTGCGTCCTCATCGCAGGCAAAGGTCACGAGACGTCCCAGGAATTTGCTGAGACCGTTGTGCCCTTCGACGACCGCGAGGTCGCCCGTGACGTCCTTCGCCGCCTCGCCCTCCGCACCTCCTGACCATGCCCGAGCTCGATCCTACAGATCTCGCCACCTGGTCCTCCGGGACCTGGCTCTCTGCGCCGCCGGCTCGGATCTCGGGCTTTTCTAACGACAGCCGCTTACTGCGTGAGGGCGACGCTTTCGTCGCGCTCACCACGAGCAGGCGCGACGGTCATGACTTCCTTCCCGAGGCCCGCGCCCGCGGCGCCTCCTGTGCCCTCGTCTCTCGTGCCGTGAACGACCCGCTGCCTCAGCTCCAGGTCGTGGATTCCCTCGCCGCCCTGCAGCGTATCGCCGCGGGCTGGAGGGACCGCCTTGGATTCCCCGTGGTTGCAGTCACGGGCAGCGTCGGCAAGACCTCCTCCAAGGAGATGCTCCGCGCCGTCCTCGGCTCACGCTGCCATGCTACCGCGGCCAACCTCAACAACCTCCTCGGCGTACCGCTCAGCCTTTTAGCAGCCGATCCCGCTCGGCATGA
>JBFZFD010000027.1:0-7258 GCA_041306485.1 Opitutia bacterium
GGGCCCCGGGGCCAGTGCGCCCCCGCGCTCCTGTTAATTTTTTGCGGTTCGATTCCGTGCCGCTGTGCCGCTGTGCCCGCCGTGCACGCTGACCGAGGGCCGTAGGCCCGAGGTCACGACGTGGTCGTGCCCCTACCCGAGGCAGCGGTGTTAGCGGTATTAGCGGTGTTAGAAGGAAGCGGGGTTAGCGGTAACGAGCGCAGCGAGTTGTGCCGAGCTAGCGAGCTAGAGAGCTAACGAGCTAACCCCGCTGCCTTGGGTAGGGGTACGACCACGTCGTGACCTCGGGCCTACGGCCTTCGGTCAGCTGCACAGCGGCACGGCGGCACAGCGGCACGGCAACGAACCGCTAACACCGCTAACAATCATCAGGGGCTCAGGGGCACAGTGGCCCAGGGGCCCGGGAGATACAACCAGCAGCGCAGCTGCGACCCCAGCGGGCAAAGCCCGCGACCCCAGCAACCGCCAGGTTGCGACACCAGCAAGCTTCGCTTGCGACCCCAGCGATCTTCGATCGCGACTCCCGCAAGCTCCGCTTGCAACTCTCCCGTGCCCCTGTGCCCCTGTGCCGCTGTGCACCGGCTTCCCTGTCCGTGCCGCCGTGCCCGCCTTCAACCCGGCGTCCCCGGAAGGAATCGAACCTTCATCCTCGGTTTAGGAAACCAATGTTCTATCCGTTGAACTACGGGGACCCGGATGGATTCCTTGATGTCGCGGCCACCTTGACCGGGCAAGCCTGCAAAGCGTCACCTTTTTCCATTTCCTTCGCCTCCGACCCGCACACGCTGATGGTGTGTTCAGCCGCCGAAAGACCTTCCTTCGCCACCTTCGCGGTAGCCGGAGCCTTATTGTCGCCGCGGTCTTCCTCGGACTCATCTACGCCATGGCCAGCGCCCTGGGCGTCCCGGTCCTGATGGGCAAGGTCCTGCCGGCCGCCTTTGGCGACGCTGCCACCAAGAGCCAGCCCCTCATCGCCTTCCCTGCTTGGATGGGTTGGGACCCGCTTCGCCTGCCCGCCGGTCGCGAGGTCGCCTTCGCCGTCTTCTTCCTACCCGCTGTCTTTCTGCTCCGCGGGTTCGCTCAATGGGGAGCCAATGTCGCAATCAACATCGCCGGCCTGCGCGTTATCGAGTCCGTCCGTGGTGAGGTCTTCGCCCGCATCCAGAGCCTGCCCGTCGCCTTCTTTTCCCGAATGCCAACGGGTGACATCCTTCAGCGGCTGACCTCCGATGTCCAGTCCGTCAGGGTCGTGCTCGTCGATGTCACCAACGACCTCATCATCCAGCCCTTCATGCTGGTCTTCGCGACCGCCGCCGTCGTCTTCACCTGCCTCAGTCAGCCCGATGGCTGGAAGTTCCTCCTCTGCCTCGGCGTCACCCCTATCTCTGTCCTCCTCGTACGCTGGGTCGGGCGCGCCCTTCGTCGCCGTGCCCAGCTCGCAGCCGAGCGCCTCGCCCGGCTCGGATCCATCTTCATCGAGAACCTCCAGTCTCCCCGCGAGATCCGCGCCTATAACCTTGAGGCCCGCGAGGTCGCCCGATTCCGCGCCCTGAGTGACGATGCCCTCCGCATCAACTCGCGCATCGCCCGCTACGACAAGGCCCTCTCGCCCTTGCTTGAAATCGTCGCCGCCTGCGGCGTGGCCTTCGCGGTCTGGGTCGGCGCCGATGTCGGCCTCGGCTTGCCCGACCTCCTGCTCATCATCACCGCTCTCTACATGGCCTACGAGCCAGTCAAGAAGCTCGGCCGAGTGAGCACGCTCCTTCGCGTGGCCGAGGTCGGTATGCGCCGCCTCTCCGAGATTCTCGATGCTACCGACGACGTGCCCGAGCGCCCCAACGCGATCGCCCTCGGTCCCGTGCGCGGCGCCCTCCGTCTCGAGGGCGTCGACTTCCGTTATGGCGATGAAGATGTCCTGCGCGGCGTCACGCTCGACATCCCCGCCGGACAATCAGTCGCTCTCGTCGGTCCGAGCGGCGCTGGGAAGAGCACCCTGGTTAACCTCATCCCCCGCTTCTTCGACCCCGCCGCCGGCCGTATCCTGCTCGACGGGCACGACCTCCGCGACCTCCGCCTCGCCGAGCTGCGCGGTTCCATCGCCCTCGTCTCCCAAGAGCCGGTCCTCTTCAACGATTCCATCCTAGAGAACATCCGCCTCGGCAAGCCCAGCGCCACCGATGCCGAGGTAGCCGAGGCCGCCCGACTTGCCGGAGCCATCGACTTCATTCAGGCCCTTCCCCGCGGCATGCTCACACCCGTCGGCCAGCGCGGGGGCTCCCTCTCTGGTGGCCAACGTCAGCGCGTCGCCATCGCGCGCGCCTTCCTCAAGGACGCCCCCGTCCTGCTTCTCGACGAAGCCACCTCGGCCCTCGACACCGAGACCGAGCGCGCCATCCAAGCCTCTCTCAACCTCCTCATGAAGGGTCGTACCACCCTCATCGTGGCCCACCGCTTCAGCACCATCCGCGATGTCGATCGCATCGTGCTGCTCGACGCCGGCGCCGTCGTCGCCGATGGCTCGCGCGACGAGGTGCATGCAGCCTCACCCCTCTTCCGCCGCCTAGCTGACCAACAGGCGGCCGGCTGAAAAGTGCGCATCCTCCTCGCCAAGCCCTGCGGTCTGCGCGGCGCCCTTGCCCTGACGCCGGCCGTGCGCGCCATCCGCGAGCGCCATCCCTCCGCCCGCGTCACCGTGCTGACCTCCCCGGGGGCCTTGCCCATGCTCGAAGGATGCCCAGGCGTGGATGTCGCCCTCACGCTCCCCTCTTCGCCTGGCCTCGCTCTCATCGCCCATCTTCGCCGTCAAGACTTCGACCACGCCTTCTGCCTCGCCGCCACGCCCTCCGCTCGCCGCGCAGTTGCCTTCTCTGGTGCCCGCCGCCGTTGGGTCGTCGGCCGTCCAGGCCTCTACCTTCCCTTGCTCGACGGCTGGGGCGAGCCTCCCGGCCAGGATGTCCACGAGGCTGCCCGTAACCATGCGGTTGTCGCGCAGGCCATGTCCCTTCCCCTCCAGGCCCCCGCCTATTGGTTCGCCACCTCCCGCATGCAGGAACACGGCCTGCTTCTCGAGCCAGGTCGCTATGCCGTCATCCACCCCGCCGCCGCTGACCCGGCTAAGATGCTGGGCGCACATTTCTGGTCGTTGGTAGGGCGCGCCCTCCTCGACGCCCAAGTAGTCGATCGTATCGTCGTCTCCTGCGGTCCGGATTCCAGTGAGCGTGTCTACGCTGAGGCCGTCTGCGGTGCCATCGGCCCCGCCGCCTTCTCCCTTGCCGGACGCCTACGCGTCACCCAGCTCGCCCGGCTCCTGACCGACGCTCGCCTCTGCCTCGGCGTCGACACTCCTGTCCTGCAGCTCGCCGCCGCTGCCCGCTGCCCTGTTGTCGGGCTCTACGGACCTTCCGACTACGCGCGCAACCGTCCCTGGGATGCCCTCAGTCGCAATGTCAGAGTCGACAACGCACCCTACATCGGCGAATCCGCCTCCGATTGGCGTAATCGCATGAGCCGTGCCTTTGGCCGCATCCGCCCCGAGCAGGTCCTCCAGGCCTCCGAGGAATTGATGCGTATGGCTAGCTAGCCTACCTGCTGCTTTTTGTCCAAAAAGTAGCCCTCGCTCGCCTCGAGATGGCGAAAATCTCCCATTAAGGGAGTCTTTGGCCCGACCTCCGCTCTTGGCATGGGGAGTGCATGAGTCCTCATGTCATGAACTCCAAACTTCGTTTCCTCCTCCCGGCCTTGCTCGCCTTACCCGCGCTGGCCCTCTCCCAGGAGGCCGCTCCAGCGGCCGCCGCCGCAGCCGCCGAGGCTCCGAAGTATAAGGATCTCGCCGCCTTCGCCGAGTCGCCTGGCTACGCGATCTTCACCGTCCACAACCTCTGGCTGATGATTGCCGCCGCCCTGGTGTTCGTCATGCACCTCGGGTTCGCCACTCTCGAGACCGGCCTCACCCGCGCCAAGAATACGGTCAACATCCTCTACAAAAACACCCTCATCCCCTGCATCGGCGTCCTGACCTACGCGGTCGTCGGTTTCAACCTGATGTACCCCGGTGCCGACTACGCCGGAGGCTGGTTCGGCTTCGCTGGATTTGGCGTCTCCGTCCCGGATGACGTCGCTGGCCTGACCGATGCCTACAATGCCGGTTACACCTACTGGACCGACTTCCTCTTCCAGGCCATGTTCGCCGCCACTGCCGCGACCATCGTCTCCGGAGCCGTCGCCGAGCGTATCAAGCTCTCCTCCTTCCTCGTCTTCTCCACCCTCTTCGTCGCGATCTCCTATCCTCTCACGGGTATGTGGAAGTGGGGCAATGGCTGGCTGAACACCCTCGAGGTTCCCTTCTATGACTTTGCTGGTTCGACCCTCGTTCACTCTGTCGGCGGCTGGGGTGCACTCGCTGGCGTCATCCTCCTCGGACCCCGCCTCGGTCGCTTCACCTCGACCGGTAAGGCCATCCCCATGCCCGGACACAACATGCCCCTCGCCACCATCGGCGTCTTCCTCCTCTGGCTCGGCTGGTTCGGCTTCAACGGCGGCTCCGTCCTCTCCGCCGCCCCTGGCGCCGTCTCCCTCGTCCTCGTGACCACCGCCCTCGCCGCCTCCGCCGGTGCCGTCGGCGCCATGTTCACCTCTTGGGCCGTGCTCAAGAAGCCCGACCTCTCGATGGCCCTCAACGGCATCCTCGCCGGCCTCGTCGGCATCACCGCCGGCGCCGACCAGATGGCGATGGGCACGTCCATCATCATCGGCCTCACCTCCGGCGTCCTTGTCGTCCTCTCCGTCCTCTTCTTCGACAAGCTCCGGCTCGACGATCCCGTCGGCGCTCTCTCCGTCCACCTCGTCTGCGGCATCTGGGGTACCCTCTGCGTCGGGCTCTTCGGCGCCAAGGCCGGTCTTCCCCAGCTCATCAGCCAGCTCCTCGGCATCGCTGCCATCGGCGCCTTCACCTTCGTGTTCGCCTACGCTCTCTTCGCCATCATCAAGGCGGTCATGGGCCTGCGTGTCAGCGAAGAGGAGGAAGTCGGCGGTCTCGACATCGGAGAGCACGGCAACGAGGCCTATCCCGACTTCCAGATTCACCGTCGCTAAGGTCGACTCCCTCCGACACTTCAAGCCCCCTTCATCGGGGGCTTTTTTGTGTCCATACAGTCCGCCCCCGACCTCCGCAGCGATTGCGTTGTCAGCCCGCTAAACGCCAAGCACACCGCCCCCTCGACGACTAGCCGCGCTAGCCTCCTCAACTCCGAGTCCTTGCCGCCGCGAAGAGGAACTGCTGGGCCAGGCCAGCCGCTCCACCGAAGTGCGCCCGACCAAACACCGCCAGCCGACCACGATCCCAACCCTCCAGCCCATAGGCCTCAACCAGGATTCGCTCAATCCAAGTGTCCACCGGGAAGGCATCCAGTCGACCCAACCCGAACAGCGCCACGCACGAGGCCACCTTGGGCCCGACTCCCGGCAACTCGCCCAGCTTCGCCTCCGCCTCGTCCGTCGACAACCTCTCCAGCCGTAGGTGCCAATCCGGCCTTTCCGCGAGCAGCTTAGCCGTGCCGCTCACAAACGCTGCCCGGTAACCAAGTCCGCATGCCTGCAACTCCTCCGGCCGCGCGCGCGCCAGTCGCTCCCACCCAGGCAATGCGTGGTACCCCGGCGCGATTTCCTCGCCCATACTCTTAGCCAAGGCCGCCACCATCCCCCGGATCTGCAGGATGCGCTTGTTCGAACTACACAGAAAAGCCAACAGCGCCTCGTCGGGATCTTGTCGCAGGATCCTCAGGCCGCCAAATCTCGCCATCGCCGCACCCAGTGCGCCATCCGACCTCCAGGGCAGGGCATCCCGCGCCAACTCCTGCGCGCCTTCGGCATCCAAGTAGGAGGCAAGCGCCAGTCCGACTCCCTTCTGGCCCTCTGGCGCTCGCCATTCCAAACCCTCCTTAGTCGTGCGCAGCTGCGCGAGATACCTCCCGAAGATCCCGGTCCAGATTTCCTCCTGCTTCTTCCAGCGAAAGCTCTGCCCTCCATCTAGGATTTCCTCCCAGACCCTTTCCTCCACCGGCTGCGCCAAGGCCAATCCCTGCCAGCTTGTCCAGCGCAAGGGCTCCGGGTCGGACGGATTTTGGGGCTGCAGTGACATCCCACCATGCAACTGTCCCGCCCAACGATGGGGAGACGAAACACGCAAGGGCGGGAGGTCCGTCCTCCGTCTCCCGTCACTTACCCAGACCGATGTCCCCAGGCGTTCCCCAGAGGAAGCTGCGCCGGACTGCCAGTTCCGAGCCATCCGGGCCCAGCAGACTGACCCGCCAAGCCAAAGGACGCCATCCCGGCTCCGGTGCATCAGCGCCTGTCAGCGCAAAGACAATCTCTCCGAAGAACCAGCCAGGGTTGCGGGGTAGGGCCAGCGTCCGCTCGCGCGCACCCTCACCCTCCTTGGCCACATACTGCAGCCTGACCTTTGATCCAGCCGGAGGCTCCAAGCCAGAGGCCAGAGCGATGCTGAAATGGTAGCCAATCCTCGAGGCGGGATCCGTGCGCAGAATCACATCCGAGCCGGAGTCCCCATCGGTATCAGCCAGCGCCCTCGAGAGCCGCTGCACTTGCACCGGGCCACGATAAATCTCATCCACCCGGACAATACCAGGCTTCTCGTCCGCGGGGTAGGGCAACGTCGCACAGCCTGCTATCAGCAGGACAAGCAAGACGGCCATTCCTCGGCTCACTTCTTGGCGACCTTCTTCTTGCCGCCGCGGGCTGACTTGATTCGGGACTTCACGCGCTCCAGATAGGCGCGGCGACGGCGGCGCTTGATGACCTTGTTGTATTGCTTGCCCATGGGGGAAATCGAAGGTTGTCCAAGCCCCTGTCCCGAGGAAAGCACAAAAGGGCAGCCTTTGGTAAGGAGCCCTGCCTCGGGTAGGGGCACGACCACGTCGTGACCTCGGGCTGCCTTGGGTAGGGGCACGACCACGTCGTGACCTCGGGCCTACGGCCCTCGGTCAGCGTGCACGGCGGGCACAGCGGCACAGCGGCACAGAATCGAACCGCTAACAATTATCAGGATCCCGGGGGCTCAGTGGCCCAGGGGCCCGGAATCATGGCACAAATAGCTAACGAGCTAGCGAGCTAACGAGCTAAAGAGCTATCGAGCTCACGAGCAAACCCCGCTAACCCCGCTGCCTCGGGTAGGGGCACGACCACGTCGTGACCTCGTGCCTACGGCCCTCGGTCAGCAGGCACAGCGGCACGGAATAACCGC
>JBFZFD010000028.1:0-5243 GCA_041306485.1 Opitutia bacterium
AACGAGGAGGTTAGGTCACAGAAGCAGGTTGTTATCGGCGAGGTCGCCACCTTCTGGCCGGTGATCGACGGACTCAACCACCTCTCGCTCTGCATCCTGCTCGGCTTCGGTGGCTGGCTGGTCATCCAAGGCGAACTCACTCTCGGTACCGGCTTGGTCGCCTTCGCCGCCCTCCTCCAGCAGTTCGCTGGGCAGGTCGCCACCGTCGCCACCGTGGTCGACAATGCCCAGGTCTCGCTCACCGGGGCCCGGCGCATCTTCGAAGTGCTCGATACCGAGCCAGGCGTCGCCAGCCGACCCGGGGCGACCTCGCCCGGCCGGTTCCTCGGACGCGTCTGCTTCGAGAGCGTCTCCTTCGAGTACCGCGAGCGCGACACGGTGCTGCGTGACATCTCTTTCGTGGCCGAACCTGGGCAGCGCATTGCCATTGCTGGCGCCACTGGCTCGGGAAAGTCAGCCCTCCTCTCGCTCATCCCCCGGTTCTACGACCCCAGCTCTGGCCGCGTCACGCTCGACGGCCACGACCTCCGCGACCTCCCCTTGAACGAGCTCCGGCGCCAAGTGGGAATGGTCTTCCAGGACAACTTCCTCTTCTCCAACACCATTGCGGCGAATATCGCCTTCGGCCATCCCGAGGCCTCCCGCGAGCGCATCGAGAGGGCGGCCCGCATCGCCAAGGCCGACGCCTTCATTCTCGAGCAGCCCGAGGGCTACGACACCCTCCTGGGCGAGAGCGGGGTCAACCTCTCCGGAGGTCAGCGCCAGCGCCTCGCCATCGCTCGGGCCCTGCTACTTGAGCCCACCGTCCTACTGCTCGACGACCCCACCTCTGCCATCGACGCCGAGACCGAGCGCGAGATTCTCTCTGCGATGGAGGCGGCGATGCAGGGACGCACCACCTTCATCGTGGCCCACCGGCTCGCCACCCTGCGTCGGGCCGACCGCATCCTCGTGCTCGACCGCGGTCGTCTCGCGCAGGTCGGCACTCATGAGGAGTTGATGGAAATCGATGGCCCCTACCGCCGCGCCATCCTCGTCCAGACGGAAGGGACCTCGCCATGAGTGCGGCCAAACCCCAGCAAGAGCTGACCGTCCGCCGGCAACGGCCCGAGGATGACGAACCCGAGCGCCGTCCCCTCTCCTGGGCGCTCATCCGCCGTACCATCGGCCTGGCCAGCCCCTACCGGGGATGGCGTGACACCCTCTTCGCCCTCTGCGCCGCCCGGGCCGTCCAGCTCCCCGTCCTCGCTTGGATCCTCTCGTATGTCATTCGGGGTCCGGTAGCCGAGGGCCGCCTCGAAGCCCTCATCCCCTGGATCGCTGGCTATGCCGCCCTGATGCTCGCTACCGAGGCTACGCTCTACTGGCGCATCCGCCTCGCCCATCAGCTCGGCGAGTGCGTCCTACGCGACATGCGCGACCGGATGATGAGCCACTTGCTCACCCAGCCAGTGGCTTTCTTCCACGCGCGTCAGCATGGCTCGCTCATCAGCCGAATGATTGGAGACATCGAACAAGTCCGTAACGGCATCCAGAACAACCTCTTCATCACCCTCGTGCAGGGAGGCCAGATGCTCGGCGCCGCCGCTATCATGCTCTGGATTCAACCGCGGCTCTTCCTCGTGCTGCTCGCCATGGCGCCGATCCTCTGGGCAATCAACCAGCACTTCCGCGGTCGAATCCTAGAGGCCTCGCGCACCCAGCAAGAAAGCTTCTCCCGGGTCACCGCCGCCCTCGCCGAGACAGTCCAGGGCATCCGAGTCACCCAGGGCTTCGCGCGGGAAGAGACCAATGCGGGAATCTTCTCCCGCCTAGTACACGCGCTCGCCGGCAATGTCGTGCGCACCAGCCGCCTCGTCGCCCTCTTCCTCCCCCTGCTCGAACTCAACGCCCAAGGATTCCTCGCGGCCCTCGTGGCGGTCGGGGGTTGGATGGCAGCCTCAGGGACGGCTGGTGCGGGCGACCTGGTGGCCTTCTTCTTCCTCGCCAACCTCTTCTTCAGCCCAATCACCCTGATTGGCACCCAACTCTCCGAGGCCACTCTCGCCATGGCGAGCGCGGAGCGCTACTTCCGCATCCTCGACACCCAGCCAGCCTGGCGAGATCGAGCCGACGCCCTTCCCTGCCCACCCCTCAAAGGCGCCGTAGCCTTCGAGTCGGTCGGCTTCGCCTACGAGGAGGGTCGGCAGGTGCTGCAGGACATCTCTTTCCGCGCCGAGCCTGGCCAGGTCGTCGCCCTCGTTGGCCACACCGGGTCGGGCAAGTCCACCATCATCAACCTGCTGGCCAAATTCCACCTGCCGGGGTCTGGGAGGGTCACGGTGGACGGCACAGACATCGCCGGCATCACTCAGGCGAGCCTGCGCCGGCAGATGGGCTTCGTTCTGCAGTCCAACTTCCTCTTCTCGGGTACGGTGGCCGACAACGTGCGCCAAGGTAAGGCCGATGCGACCGACGAGGAAATCCTCGCCGCCTTCGGCGCCCTCGACTGCCGGGACTTGGTCGAGTCCCTGCCCTCTGGTATCCACACTGTGCTAGCGGAGCGCGGTCGCGGCCTCTCCATGGGACAGCAACAGCTGGTCGCTTTCGCACGAGCCATGATCAGCGACCCGCGCATCCTCGTCCTCGACGAGGCGACCAGCGCCGTCGACACCCTCACCGAGGCACGCCTGCAGGTCGCCCTAAGTCGCCTGATGCGCGGCCGGACCAGCTTCGTGGTCGCCCACCGCCTGAGTACCATTCGCAACGCCGACCGCATCCTCGTCCTCGACCACGGGCGCATTGTGGAGTCCGGCCGGCACGGCGAATTAGTCTCCCGGGAAGGCCACTATGCCCGACTCCACGCGGAATTCACGCGCAGGGACGGCTGAAGAAAGGGAGGGGCCAGGCTTGCCACGGCGCACGGTACGCCGACGTCCGTTGCTTCCTTCCGGACCTGGCGGGTTGCGCCGGCGGCCCGCCGCATGGGGCCTGGCTTACCTTTGACGCTGGGGACAAAACCTAGCCTTTTCAACCTGCAACTTACCCCCTAGCAAAAAGGCCTACATGGCTGAGATTCCCAAGACCTACGACCCGACGGATGTCGAGCAGCGATGGTACGACCGCTGGGTCGCCGCCGGCTGCTTCGCGGGCAAGGTCCAACCCGAAAAGGAATCCTACGCCGTGATGATCCCCCCGCCGAACGTCACCGGCGTTCTGCACATGGGGCACTTGCTCAACAACACCCTCCAAGACATGCTCGTGCGTCGCGCTCGGCAGGAGGGTAAATCTGTTCTCTGGCTGCCAGGCACCGACCACGCAGGTATTGCCACCCAGTCACGCGTTGAGCGCGAGCTCCGCGAGACCGAGAAGCTCACGCGTCATGACCTCGGCCGCGAGGCCTTCGTCGCACGCGCCGCCGAATGGCGCGACCGACACGGCGGATTGATCCTACAACAGCTACGCAAGCTCGGCGCCTCCTGCGACTGGGATCGCACAGTCCACACCCTCGACGCCGGTTACTCCCGCGCCGTGCTCCAGGCTTTCGTCACACTCCACGAGCGTGGGTATGTCTACCGCGGGAAGCGCATGGTCAACTGGTGCCCCGTCTCCCTGACCGGTCTCTCCGACGAGGAAGTCGTGATGAAGCCCTCCAAGGGCTTCCTCTACCGCATGCGCTACGAGGTGGCGGACGCGCCAGGCACCTTCCTCGAAATTTCCACTACCCGCCCAGAGACCATCCCTGGCGACACCGCAGTAGCCGTCCATCCTGAGGACGAGCGTTACCGGCACCTCGTGGGTAAGCACGTCTGGCGCCCCTTCCCCCGCGAGCGGATCCCCATCGTGGCCGACACCGCCGTCGACCAAGCCTTCGGCTCCGGCGTACTTAAGGTCACACCCGCACACGACCGGACGGACTTTGAAATCGGCCAGCGCCACAGTCTGCCCATCCGCGATGTCCTGCATCCCGATGGTCGCCTTAACGACCTCGCAGGTGACCTCGCTGGCATTGATCGCTTCAAGGCGAGGACCCTCGCCGCCCGCAAGCTCGAGGAGCTCGGCCTGCTCATCAAGGCAGAGCCCTACGAGAACAGCGTCGGGCACTCCGAGCGTGCCGATGTGCCCATCGAGCCACGCCTCAGCGAGCAGTGGTTCATCCGCTACCCCAAGGTACCCGAAGCTAAGCGAGCGGTCGAGACTGGCATCATCGAGTTCCGTCCCGAGCGCTGGACCAAGACCTACCTGCATTGGCTGAACAACATCCAAGACTGGTGCATCAGCCGACAGCTCTGGTGGGGCCATCGCATCCCCGTCTGGTACCGCAAGGGCGCCGACCGCTCGGACCCGGCCAACCAGCACGTCTCGGTCGACGGCCCCGCCGACCCCTCGGGTTGGGAGCAGGAGGATGACGTCCTCGACACCTGGGCCTCCTCTTGGCTCTGGTGTCTGGCGACCCTCGGTTGGCGCAAGCCAGGCGAGACCACGCCTGAGTTGGCCCACTGGTACCCGACGGCCACCCTCGCCACTGGACCTGATATCATCTTCCTCTGGGTCGCCCGGATGATCATCGCCGGGCTCGAGCTCCACGGGCCGGAGCGAGCGACGCTGACCGACGACGAAATCCGCGCCCGCGTCCCCTTCCGCCGCGTGGTCTTCAATGGCATCATCCGCGACGCCCAAGGACGCAAGATGTCCAAGTCGCTCGGCAACTCCCCTGAGCCCCTCGACCTCATCGCCAAGTTCGGCGCCGACGGCCTGCGCTTCGGCTTGCTCTCCATCGCGCCGAAGGGACAGGACATTCTCTTCGCCGAGGAGCGTGTCCAACAAGGCCGCAACTTCTGCAACAAGCTCTGGAACGCCGCCCGCTTCCGCCAACTCTCGGGCCCAGCAGGTGAGAACCACTCCCTCGAGGCTATCCTCGCCCGTCTCAACCCGGCCGGCCTCGATGCCGATGACCACGCCATCCTCGCCCGGCTTGCCGAGACTACCGAGGCGGTGGCCACCGGGCTCAGTACGCACGAGTTCACCGAGTACACCCAAGCCATCTATAGCTTCTTCTGGGGCGACTTCTGCGACTGGTACCTCGAAGTCTCCAAATCGCGACTCGCCGATCCAGCGGCCAGGGACGGCTGCCTGGCCGTGCAGGACCTTGTCCTACGTCAGTTCCTACTCCTCTTCCACCCCCTCGCGCCCTTCATCACCGAGGAGCTCTGGCACCTGCTGGGCTACGGTCCAGAGGGTTCTTTCATCCAAGACCAACATCC
>JBFZFD010000029.1:0-10636 GCA_041306485.1 Opitutia bacterium
CCGTCAAGTGAGCGTCGTGCGCGTCGCCTCGCTCGTCGCGCTACTCCTGCCCTGCCTGGTCTTGGCCAGGCCTCCGGGTTCTCCGATTGAGTTGCCCAAGCTGCCCATGGCAGAGGCAAAGCGCTGCCTCGAAGATTTCCGAAACTCGGGACTGCCTGTCGATGTCGTCGCCCGCTTCCGGCTGTCCCACAAGCCAGCGAACGGCCCGGACAAAGAAGTTAAGGGAACGCTTTGGATGAGCTGGCGACACGGCAACCCAGCAGCACGGGTGGATATCGCCGGCAATAGCTTCCTGATCGTCAGAGGTAAGGAAGGTACACGCCTCTGGTCGGCAGCCAACGGCAAGGATGTGGCGCCCATCATAGGGAGCGGACTGCAACCTTTGGTCCCGGGCTTCCTCTTCGCGCCCTACGACCTTCAGGCACCCTTCTCCGATTGGGCCGACACCACTTACGAGCGCACAGAGCGCCGTCGCAGCCGCCCCCTTAACCTCTACCTCGCCAAACCCCCGGCGGATGCGGTCGGTTTCCCGCCTGCGGTACGCTTCGGCTTGGACCGCGCCTACCTCGCCCTCATCGAGGCAAGCACCCTCGATAAGGATGGCAAAGTCGCACGGCTGATGCTGGTCGAGGACTTTGTCCAAGTGGACGGCACCTGGATCCTCGGCCGAGCCTCGGTGCGCGACGAACGAAGCCGCGACCGGGACGTGCTTGAAGTCGTCGAGGCATGTGTCCGCGCCACGCTCCCCGCCGCCACCTTCGACCCCTCTCGTCTTGGCACAGCCGCCGCGGAGCCAGCGGAAGGCTTCCGCAAACTCTGAGCGCGATGACCGCGACCGCCCGAGATGTCGCGCGCCTCTGCGACACCCTCACGAGACGGTCTGAAATTACCGACTTCCCCGGTGCCCGCAACGGTCTGCAGCATCGCGGCAACCGGCCGGTGCGTCTTATCGGTGCCGCGGTGGATGCTGGTACCGGCGTCTTCGACCTAGCGGCTAAAGCCAAGGTCGACTTCCTCATCGTCCATCACGGGATTTACTGGAAGCCCACCCTAAGGGGGCCCTCCACCCTGCGCGCACGTAAGGCCTCCCTAGCGCGCCATGGCCTGTCGCTATACTCCAGCCACCTTCCGCTCGACGCTCACCCCGAGCTCGGTAACAACGCCCTCATCGCTCGCCGGCTTGGGCTGAAGATTGAACGTTGGTTCCTCGACCACGAAGGAACGCCCATCGCCGCGCTCTGCCACGGCGTCCCCCGCGCGACCCTGGCCCGCCGACTTCGAAAGGATTACCCGCGCACCTTCACGGCCATCGAGCACGGCTCAGCGCGCCCCCGCCGCATCGCTATCCTCTCGGGTAGCGGGCGCTCCGCCCTGTCCCATCTGAAGTCACTAGGGTGCGACACCTTGGTCACTGGCGAGCTACGCGAAGAGCATTTTAACGACGCTCACGAGCAAGGTTGGAACCTCTACCCCTGCGGCCATTACGCGACCGAGACATGGGGCGTGAAAGCCTTGGCGGCGGAGGTGGCAAGACGCCTCGGGATTGACTGGAAGTTTATCCCCACCGGCAACCCCCTCTGAGCATGGCCGGGGCCGCCTATCGCGGGCGCCTGGCGCCGACGCCCACAGGATTCCTTCACGTCGGTCATGCCCGCACCTTCGCGCTCGCCGCCCAACGTGCGAGGGCGGCAGGTGGGAACCTTGTCCTGCGTATAGAGGACCTCGATGCCTCGCGCTGCCGCGCCGAGTTTGTGCAGGCAGCGTTGGACGACCTCGCCTGGCTAGGTATCCGCTGGCAGGAAGGGCCAGATGTCGGAGGCCCCTTTGCACCCTATGTGCAATCCCAGCGAGCGAGTACCTACCTTGGTGCGTGGGATCGCTTGAGGAAGGCCGGTGTCATCTACCCCTGCGCACACTCGCGAGCGGATGTAGCGCACGCGCTGGCCGCCCCGCATGCGGAGGACGACGCTGAGCCAATCTTCCCTCCGTCTTTGCGTCCACCTACCGGCACCGGAAAAAATGTCCAAACCCCCGGTCCTATCAATTGGCGCTTCCGTGTGACAGATGGCGAAACGGTAACCTTCGAAGATGGATTGCAGGGTCGGCAGGTCTTCGTGGCAGGGCGGGATTTCGGAGATTTCCTCGTCTGGCGACGTGACGGATTTCCCAGTTATGAGTTGGCGGTCGTGGCGGATGACATCGCCATGGGCATCACCGAGGTTGTCCGTGGCGCCGACCTCCTGCTCTCGACCGCGCGCCAAATTCTGCTCTACCGGGCCCTTCAGGAGACAACCCCGAGCTGGATGCACTCCCCGTTGGTGCTTGGCCCGGACGGAAAGCGCTTGGCCAAGCGCGCGGGCGGCCTCTCTCTCCGCGAACTCCGTGCCATAGGAAGGGCGCCGGAGGAGGTCCTCACGGCGCCCATCACCTCGCTGATCAGCTGAGACTTACTTGGTAGCCTTATCGGTGGTAGGCTTGGCGGCCTTAGAACCGAGATCGGGATCCTTCTCCATCTTGTCGCGGAGCTCCTTGAACTGGCGCTGCATGTCGGGGTTATCCTTAGCAGAGGCGATTGCCTGGTCGATGAAGCCAAGGGCACGCTCACGATTCTCGGGGTTCATGCGGACGGAGATCAGGGCCTTGTTGAAGAGGTTGATGGAAAGACGATCGCCGACGAGCGTCTTGGACTCTTCGTCCATCAACTTCTCCACCGCGGAGAAATCCTTGGAATCAATGGCTGCCTTGAGTTTGACATTACGCGCGGCGACCTTGGCAGCTTCCGCCGCCTGCTTGGCCTGCTCCTCGCCGAAGGCCTTGAGACCCGCGGGGGTGTTCTGTTTGCGCAGCTCCGCGAGGTGAGGGAGGTAGGACTCGGGACCGCCGGGCTTGTAGCCGGTGCGGGCGTAGGGCTCGCCCTTCGCGTTGGTCAGGATGATGGTGGGGAAACCACGAACACCCCACTGGCGCATGAGCACCTCATTGCGGGCCTTCACGTCGACGGGCACTTCCTTGCGACGGGGGAAATCCAGCATGACGAGAACGAAGTCCTTCTGGGCCTTGAAGGCGTCGGTAGAGAAGACCTCCTTGTCGAGCCGTATGCACCAGCCACACCAGTCGCTGCCGGTGAAGTCGACGAGGATGTCCTTCTTCTCCGCTGCGGCCTGTTTCTTGGCGGCTTCGAAGTCGGTGAGCCAACCCTCGGCGCCGAGGGCGGCCAAGGGGGTGAGGAGGAGGGCGAGGAGATGTCGCATGGGAATAACCTACCCTGTTCCGCCCATGCCGATGGGCAACCCACAAAAGTTCAAGCCAAGCCCCAACTTGCCTTCGCAAGCCGAATGAGGCAGTAAACGGGCATGGCTGCCCTTCGCACCATCCTCGCTGACAACGGCTCCCTCAACCCCGAGGCGACCCTTGCACTGCGAAAGCTGGCCTCCCGGCTGTCCCTCGCCCTGGGTCGAAAGGTGGAGCCTGTCTCCGTCTTACACAGTGACAAGGTCGACCCCGCACTCCTAGGGGGATGCCCCGCCGAGATCTTCGAGAGCTTCGCCCGACGTATCCTGCGGGAGGGCGACCAGGAGATTGAGGTCATCCCCCTCTTCATCGGCCCAAGCTTGGCCCTCACGGAGTATCTTCCCAAGGTGGCCGGAGAGGTCGGCGTGCAACTGACTTTCCGTCCCACGCTTTGGTCACCAGGACGTGAGGAGGCCTTGGCGGGTATCCTGGCCGATAACCTCGCCTCCACAGGTTGGCGGAAGGGCGCGGGGACGGTGCTGCTCTGCGACCATGGTAGTCCCATCCGGGAGGTGACCGCTGCGCGCGAAGATCTCGCTGCGCGTCTTCGTCAGCGACTCGGGCTCAGCGTGGGTGAACTCGTCGGTTGTGCGATGGAGAGACGCGAAGGACCCGACTACGCCTTCAACGAGCCGATGCTCGCCGACATGGTCGCACAGTCGCGTGGCCCCTTGACAGTGCTCATGCTCTTCCTTCTGCCGGGACGTCATGCCGGGCCCGGAGGAGATGTCGCTCAGCTATGCACGACTCACGCCTCGCCCGGTACCCCTTGGATTCTCTCGCCCCTGCTCGGGGAGCACCCGGATTTGATGTCACTTCACCTACTACCCTGAATCAGCCTAGCGACGCGCGCCAACCGGGCTGACGCACCACCTCGCCCACCACGGCCATCAAGGGGGTCGGCAAGGACTCCGTGTCAACCTGACCGGAAGCAAGCTCGTGCAACTCGACGAGCAGAATGGATTCACCTGGCTGCGAGGCCTTGGAAACCAAGGCGACGGGCGTGGCACCCGACTGTCCCGCCGCTAGCAAGTCGACCGCAGAGCGGATGAGATGCTTAGCCCCCATGTAGAGGCAGAGCGTAGCTCCAGTAGCGACGAAGGGACGGAGGTCAGCCTGCTTACCCGAGGCGCAGTGACCCGTAAGGAAGGTTACCGCCATGGTCACCCCACGATGCGTCAGCGGGAAACCAGCCGCTGCCGCGGAGGCGACCGAAGCCGTCACACCGGGCACGATGGACCAAGGGATGCCAAGTTCCTGCAGATGCGCAATCTCCTCGCCGAGGCGACCGAAGATGCCGGGGTCCCCGCCCTTGAGTCGGACCACTCGCTTCCCCGCCAGTGCTTGCTGGGAGATGTGCGCGTTGATCTCGGCCTGAGTGGCTGAATGGGAGCCGCAACGTTTGCCGACCGGAATGCAGAGTGCTCCAGGAGCGACTTCCACGAGGAGGGAATCACCCGGGAGGGCGTCATGGATGACCACTTCTGCCTCCCGTAAAAGACGTAGCCCCCGAACAGTCACAAGGTCGGAGGCACCGGGACCTGCCCCGATGAAGACCACGCTACCTTGAGCAAAAGGGGTCATTTCCTTAATTTACTTGATTAACATCTATTCATTGGTAATGATGTCAACATTAAACCCATGGAGAAGCCCCCCACCAAGAACGAATTCCTCAAGGCCGAGAAACCGGACCTAAGCGGAAACATCCGGGAGACCCTGCTCGATCCCGAGGCCGTGCGCTTCAGTGGGGACGACGAGCAATTCATCAAGTTCCACGGCATCTACCAGCAGGACGACCGCGACAAGCGTAAGACTGGCAAGGAGTACTCGGTCATGGTGCGTACCCGTCAGACCGGCGGCATCGTACCGGCGGCGCAGTACCTGGTCTACGACGAGCTCTCGGGGCGCTTTGCCAACGGAACCCTCCGCATCACTTCGCGCCAGACCTTCCAGTTCCACGGCGTCGCACAGCGCGGGATCGGCCCCCTCATCAAGTCAATCAACGAGGCGCTCAGCACGACCTTGGCGACATGTGGCGACGTCAATCGCAACGTCACCGCCCCGACTGCTCCGCCCGTCGACGCTGTCACCCGCGCAGTGGAGGAAGACGCCTTCGCTGTCACCACCGCCCTGATGCCCCGAGTGACCGCCTACCATTCCATCTGGGTGGAAGGCGTGCAGCTCGACCTCGGGCTCGGCCAGCAGGTGGCCAAGGCCAAGGGCGACCAGGCAAACCCTTACGCTCCCCCGCCCGCCGAGGAGGATGCCACCGGCGCACCCACGGATCCGCTCTACGGTAAGACATTCCTCCCGCGGAAGTTTAAGACCGGCTTCGCCATCCCGCCCAACAACGACACCGACATCTTCACCAATGACCTGGGCTTCGTCGCCATTGTCGAGAACGGCGCAGTGGTCGGCTACAACCTGCTAGTGGGCGGCGGGCTCGGCAGCTCACATGGTAACAAGCAGACCTTCCCGCGCCTCGCCGACATCATCGGCTTCCTGCCGCGCAAAGATGTCAGCCGAGTGTCAGAGGCTGTCATCGCCATCCACCGCGACTGGGGCGACCGGACGGACCGCAAGCACGCCCGCATCAAGTACGTGCTCGAGGAGAAAGGCGTCGCATGGTTCCAGGCCCAACTGGCCGAGCGCCTCGGCGCGGCCTTAGCCGCCGCCCGCCCCTTCGTCTTCCTCGGTCAGGGAGATCCCTTCGGCTGGTTCCCCCAGCCTGATGGTAAGTCCTACCTCGGTCTCTTCGTTGAAACCGGGCGGATCAAAGACGAGGGCGACTACCGCCTCAAGACCGCCCTGCGTGTGCTCGCCGAGCGCTTCGCCCCCACCTTCCGTCTGACTCCCTCCCAGAACTTGGTCCTAGCTGACATCCGCTCTTCCGACCAAGCCGAGGTCGAGCGCATCCTCCGCGAGCACGGCGCCGGGCGTGTCTTCAGCCCAGGACTGGTGCGTGGTCGCGGCATGGCCTGCCCTGCCCTGCCCACTTGCGGCCTAGCGCTCGCGGAATCGGAGCGCGTCTTCCCTGCCCTGGTCGCGCGCATCGAGGAAGCCCAGGAGTCGGCCGGAGTCGGCGGCGAAGAACTCGTCGTGCGCATGACCGGATGTCCCAATGGTTGCGCCCGCCCCTACAGCGCCGAGGTTGGCATCATCGGTCGCGCACCCGGTAAGTACAACCTCCTGCTGGGCGGTAATCGCGAAGGCACGCGCCTCGCTCGCAACTGGCGCGAGTCCGTTCCGCTCGACGATATCCCGGTGCTTCTCTCCGGACTCCTCGCTGAGTATGCCCGTGGCCGCAGCCCAGGGCAGTCTTTCGGTGACTGGACGGATGCCGAGCAGCGCCTTTGGTCAGCCCCCGCCGCCTGAACACGTGCTGGAACGTCTCGCCAACTGGCTACGCCCGTCGCCTCCTCCGGTGACGCTCGATCCCGCCCAGCTCGGACCGCTCAACGAGCGGCTGACGCGGCTCGACGCCCGTAGCCGACTGGCCTGGGCTTGGCAGACTTTCGGAGAGCGGGCGGCCATCGGCACCAGCTTCCAGCCAGCCGGCGTCGCCATCCTACACCTGGCGAAGTCATCCGGACTTCCCCTGCCCGCCTTCACCCTAGATACCGGCCTGCTCTTCCGTGAGACCATCGACCTCAAGGCCACTCTCCAAGACCAGCTTGGCATCGTGGTGGAGGCGACCCTCCCGGAACTCACCCTCGAGGAGCAGGCCCGCCAGCATGGCGACCGCCTCTGGGAGCGTGACCCTGACAAGTGCTGTAACCTTCGTAAAGTCGAGCCCCTCGGGCGGCGCCTGCGCACGCTCGACCTTTGGATCACCGGCCTCCGGCGCGAGCCATCGGCCAGTCGAATCGACGTACCCATCCTCTCTGACGCGCGCCGGGCTGATGGCTCTACCATCTGGAAGCTTAATCCTCTCGCCGACTGGACACGCGAGCAGGTCTGGGAACACCTCCGCGCCCACCGGCTTCCCCACAACGCCCTGCACGACAAAGGCTATCGCTCTATCGGCTGCACGGTCTGCACCAAGGTTACTCCCGAGGGTGGCGATGAGCGCGCTGGCCGCTGGCCAGGCTTCGACAAGACCGAGTGCGGGCTCCACCTAAAGGCGCCCCGTGCCTGACCTACTGAATTCACCATGACCTCCCCGACGATCGAGTCCGCCAAAGCCCAAACCCAGAGCGTCCCGCCCATGGACAATCTCACCCGGCTGGAGCAGACCTCCATTCACATCTTCCGCGAGGCCTACCGTGGCTTCACCAATGTCTGCATGCCGTGGTCGATGGGCAAAGATTCCAACGTGCTCATCTGGTTGGCCCGTAAAGCCTTCGCCGGGAAAGTCCCCTTCCCCCTGCTCCACGTCGATACCACCTACGAGTTCCCCGAGATGTACGCTTTCCGGGAATGGGCTAAGGCCGAGCACGGCATTGAGCTCATCGTTCGCATCAACGAGGACGCCATCAAGCGCGGCGTGGGCTATGCCACGCACGACCCGGTCACGGTCACCCATGAACTCAAGACCCTCGCCCTCCGTCAGGCGCTTGATGAGTTCAAGTGGGACGCACTGATCACGGGCATCCGCCGCGACGAGGATCCCACCCGGGCCAAGGAACGTCACTTCTCCCCTCGTTCCGCCGAGGGTGTTTGGGACTACAAAGACCAACCTCCCGAATTCTGGGGACAGTTCGCCACCACTCCTCCCCCCGGAGGCCATGTCCGCGTCCAACCCCTACTCGAGTGGACCGAGCTCGACATCTGGGAATACATCCGGCGCGAGAGTATCCCTATCCCCACTCTTTACTATGCCCGCGAGGGTAAGCGTTTCCGCTCGCTCGGTTGCCACCCCATCACCCATCCAGTGCCTAGCAACGCTGACACTATCGATGCTGTCATCGAGGAGCTACGCCTGACCCGAACGAGCGAGCGCGCCGGGCGCGCCCAGGACCACCACGAGCGCAATGCCATGCAGAAGCTCCGTGCTAAGGGGTTTATGTGATGTGAGCCGCCGACAGGCGGCCCGATGGGCTAAATGGCTTAAGGGCTAAATGGCTTAATGGCTTAATGGAGGAATCGCTTAACAGAGGAATCCCAGCCCGGTCCATCAACACTCCCACCGACCAGTCACCTCAATCCAATCACCTCCTCAGCCTCCCTAGCATCTCTAGCCCCCTTCGAAACCTCATCCTCCCTAGCATCCCTAGTCTCCCTAGCATCCCTAGAAACCTTTTCATCCCTTCCTCCTCATCCCTTCCCCTCCATGTCCACCCTCACCGAAACAGATAACCAGCGCCTCCACGTCGTCGTGGTCGGGCACGTTGACCATGGTAAGTCCACCTTCGTCGGCCGACTCCTGCACGACACCGGCTCACTCCCCGATGGCAAGATTGAGCAGGTCAAGTCGGCCTGTGCCGCCGAGAAGATGGACTTCGAGTATGCCTTCTTGCTCGACGCCTTGCTCGAGGAGCAGGAGCAGAACATCACCATCGACACCACGCGGATCTTCTTCCGCACGCCCCGACGCGGCTATGCTATCATCGACGCGCCGGGTCACCGCGAGTTCCTGAAGAACATGGTAACGGGTGCGGCGAGCGCCTCCGCTGCCCTGCTCCTCATCGATGCGCAGGAAGGGGTGATGGACCAGTCCCGCCGCCACGCCACCCTCCTCAGCATGCTCGGCGTCCGCCAGATTGTCGTGCTGGTTAATAAGATGGATCTCGTGGGACATCGCGAGGCCGACTTCCGGCGTATCGAGGCGACCTACGCCGAGTTTCTCTCCAGCCTAGGTATCACCGCCCAGCGCTTCATTCCCATCGCCGCACGCCACGGAGACAATGTCGCCCGACGCTCGGAGTTGATGTCTTGGTACAACGGGCCGACCGTGACTGAGGCTCTCGATAGCTTCGTGCATTCCGATGACCTCGGTCGCCTGCCCCTGCGCATGCCCGTGTCCGACATCTACCGCTTCGACCACCGACGCATCATCGCTGGCCGCGTCGAGGCCGGCGTGCTGCGCCCAGGCGATGACCTTGTCTTCCTCCCAGGAGGACGTCGCTCGACCGTCCGAGCCTTCGAGGACTGGCCGACCACCACCCGCGACCACGTGCCCACGGGGGGCAGCGCCGGCTTCACCATGGAGCACCAGATCTTCGCCGAGCGCGGCCAGATCGCAGCTCATCCCCAGCACGCTCCTCGCGTTGGGCGCGAATTCCGAGCCCGCCTCTTCTGGCTTAGCAAGGAGCCGCTCCTCCCCAACCGCCCCTACCGTCTGCGCCTCGGCACCCAAGAAACCCAAGCCTTCATCACGCAGATCCTCTCGGTTACCGACGCCGACACCCTCGCCGCTGGCCCCTCCGACAGTGTGCCACGCGATGCCGTGGCCGACTTGCTGATCCGCACAGCCAAGCCCATGGCCTTCGACTTACACCACGAGTGCCCCGTCACCGGACGCTTCGTGCTCGAGGATTCTACCCGCATCGCCGGCGGAGGCATCATCACCGAGTCCCGCGAGGACAGCTCGCCGAAGGCCGGCACCGGTCCGGTCACCCGCCAAGAGCGCGCCGCCCGCCATGGCCATGGCGCCGCGGTCCTCTGGTTCACTGGTCTCTCCGGATCAGGTAAGTCGACCCTCGCCGAATCCGTCGAGCGACGTCTCTTCGACGCCGGCAAGCATGTCGTCCGAGTCGATGGTGACGACCTACGCGCGCAGCTCTCCTCCGACCTCGGCTTCAGCACCGAAGCACGCGCGGAGAGCGTCCGTCGCGCGGGCGCCGTGGCCGGCCTCTTCGCCGACAACGGAGCCGTAGTACTCGTCACCCTCATCGCACCGATGGCCGCCGAGCGAGCCAAGGTCCGCAAGGCTCTCGCCCGCCACCCCTTCCTCGAGGTCTTCGTCGATGCCCCCCTCGCCACCTGCGAGGCACGCGACCCCAAGGGCCTCTACGCCAAGGTTCGACGGGGCGAAATCAAGGAGTTCACCGGCATCAGCTCTCCCTACGAGGCCCCGACAGATCCCGAGGTCCATATCCGCACCGACCAAGTCGACCCCGCCACCGCCGCCGAGCAGGTACTGCATGCCATCGACGAGGTCGTCCGCGAGCCCCACGAGGACTGGGAGGTCTGAGTGAAGCGAAGACGGAGGAGACTAGGGAGACTGAGGAGACTAGGGAGACCAAGGAGACTGAGAGGATAAGGATTCTGGGGAGACTAGGGAGACTGAGGAGACTAAGGGGCGGGCTGAGGGGATGGTTGTTCTCCTCTTCCTTGATTGCTTGCTAATGGCGGCGCCTCACTCGTGGAAGCGGATGCGGGCTCGGCGTGGCTCGACCTCTCC
>JBFZFD010000030.1:0-9048 GCA_041306485.1 Opitutia bacterium
CCGCGCCAGTGGGGTCGCGCAGCTCGGCGACGGGGAAGGCAGGCAGGGTGAAGAGCCCGTCGTCATGGAAGAGGACAGCGCCATGCTCGCCTTTCTTGACGATGACATTGGGTAGGCCGAGTTCGCGGAGGGCGCGACCGGCGGAGATGACATTGGTATGACCCGTGATCTTGGCCGCCTCTGACTCGTTGATGACCGAGAGATTGGCCCGACGGAGGACCTTAAGTAAGTCGTCGCGCTGAGTCTCGATCCAGATATCAATCGTGTCCGCCACGATGAAGGGATTGCCGGTCAGCTGGCTGATAACATGCAGCTGAAGGTCAGGGCGGATGTTGCCGATGAAGGCGAAAGGTGAGGCGCGGTGTGCTTCCGGCAAGACGGGTTGGAAGCGCTCAAAGACGTTGAGTTCGAGCTCGAGGGTCTCACGGACGTTGAAGTTATCGTGATACTTACCGCGCCAGAAGAAGGTCCGACCGGAGGAATCGGTCTGGAGGGCTTCGAGATCGATACCGCGTCGCTCAAAGCGACGTCGGTCCTGCGCCCGAAAGTCGTGTCCCACCACCCCAACCAACCTCGCTGGCGCAAAATAGCTCGCGGCTAGAGCGCCATAGGAGGCGCTGCCACCCAGGATACGCTCACCGGATTCTCGGGGTGTGATGATACTGTCGTAGGCCACGGAGCCTACCACGAGAACAGGGGAGGGCTCAGGACGGCGGGGGAGGCGGATACGGGCGGGCATGGAAAGCTGGAGAGAAAGGGAATAGGGGTCTAGGGATTAAGGAAAGGGCAGCAGAACGAAAAACGAAGACCTAAAAACGAAAATAGGAAGATAATGGGGATATGCTTTCCGCGGAACGATGGGCAATGGGTAGGGCGTTTTCTCTTAAACTGCCGGACACCGCTTAGGCCCCGCCCGCTGGGCGGGCCGCGGTCGTCCCAGTGGGACGCCCCTAGCCATTGCGGGGCGGCCGTAGTTTTCGTTCTTCGTTTTTCTCTCTTCGTTTTTCGTTTGGTGAAGCGCCGACCAAGCCTCATGCTGGACGGATGTCACGTCACCCAGAGCAGCTAGCTCGCCTCGCCAGAAGGCTCTCCTGGGACGATATCGACCCTGCCTGGATCCGCCGCCTACTCGAGATGGCACGCGCCGAAGACCTCGCGGGTGAAGGCCTGCGCATCCGCCCGGAGAAGCCCGGCGACGCCACATCGGCTCTGCTCGCACCGGGCCTACGCGGCAAAGCGCAAGTGGTGGCGCGGCGTGCGATGACACCAGCCGGGCTGGGCATGGTGCAGCCTTGTCTCGATGCCTTCGGCGGAGCCTGCCGGGCCACGCTACGAGCAAAGGACGGAGAGACAGTGGCGGCAGGCACGTGCTTGGTGGAGGTTGAGGGCTCGGTAGCGGCCCTACTCGGGGCAGAGCGCACCCTACTCAACTTCCTCCAGCGGCTTTCGGGCGTGGCCACACACACGCGCATGCATGTTGAGGCGCTGGGCGACTCGCAGGTTCGTTTACTCGACACCCGCAAGACTACCCCTGGATTTCGCGCGCTGGAAAAATATGCAGTTGGCGCAGGCGGTGGTTGGAATCACCGGCTCGGCTTATACGACCGGGTGATGGTGAAGGACAACCACTTGGCGGCCGAAGGAGCAACCTCCGGGGAGCGGCTCGCCGCCTTGGTCACACGTGCTCGCAAGGCGCGTAAAGACCTATTGGTCGAGGTGGAGGTAGATGAACCAGAACAGATTGAACCGGTGCTGTCGGCAGGCGCTGACATCGTCCTACTAGACAACTTTGCCCCCGCCGATCTCCCGAATGCTATCGCGAAGGTCAAGGCGCAAGCCTGGTGCGAGATTAGCGGTGGCGTAACGCTCGCCAGCCTACCAGCCCTCGCCGCACTCGGGCCTGATTTCATCTCCTGCGGCGCACTGACACACGCAGCAGCGTGGGCCGACATCGGTCTAGACTGGAAATGAGCCCGCTCGACGGAAGCATCCTGCTGGCCTTCCTAGAAGCGGGCGACAAAGCGATCAGCGGAGACCATCTCGCTAAAGCCCTTGGAGTCAGCCGAGTCGCAATCTGGAGTCGGCTCGAAAAACTTCGCGAGCAGGGATTCTCTTTCGAAGCGGCACCACGCAAGGGCTACCGTCTGGCCGGCACTCCGGATGGTGCGCACGGGGCGTGGCTCGACGCGCAGCTGAGGCATCGACGTTGCCAGCTGCCTTGCGAGGTGTTGGAAGAGGTGGACAGCACCAACAGCGAGGCCGAGCGGCGGCTCGCAGTAGGGGCAGAGACACCCTTCGCCATCCTGGCGCGGCGACAAACGGCGGGGCGCGGGAGGCTAGGCAGAACCTGGCGAAGCGACCGGCCAGGCAATCTTTACCTTAGCGTGGCGTTCCGGCCTTTCCTGGAGGTCGAGCGGCTCGGCCCATTCACGGTGTGGATGGGCCTGGCGGTCTGTGAGCATCTTGAACGCGAGGGCCTCGCGAGGCTGGCGCTGAAGTGGCCCAATGACCTGCTCGATACAGGCGGGAAAAAGGTAGCGGGGATGCTGACAGAAGCCCGGATCGACGCTGATGTGGTGCGTGACCTTGTCTTCGGCATCGGGCTCAACCTCGAGGGAGCGGCGGCGGACTGGCCGGCCGACCTTCGGAAACGGGCGGGCTCACTCGAGGCGGTGGCGGGGCGAAAGTTAGACCCGAGCGCGGTGGCGGCTGGGGTGCTGGCTGCACTGGCAGAGGCTTGGGAAGCGTTCTCGGACGGCTCATTCCAGCGGCGCTTCCGCAAGTTGCATGAGCGGCACGACGCCTTGGCAGGTAAGACAGTGAAGGTGACACTTCGCGGTAAGCCCATGTCTGGGGTAGCGGATGGAATTGAGGACGATGGAGCTCTTCGCCTACGGACGGCACGCGGAAAAATCATCAAGGTGGCCTCGGGTGAGGTCACGCTGCGCGGGTCCTGAGGGAGTTGGCTTAGCCGAAGAACTTCCACTTGCCCTTGCGGGCAGGTGCGGCGTCACCGCCAGCCTTGGCATAATTCTCAAGAGCGGTGCGTTGCTCGGAGGTGAGCTTGGCAGGGACATGTACATCGACGCGCACGTGCATATCGCCGCGATTACCCGAGCGGAGATTAGGCATACCCTCTCCACGCAACCGGAAGACAGTGCCGGCAGCAGTGCCCTCAGGGATACGAAGACTAGCCTTGCCGCGCAGAGTCTGCACCTCGAGCTGACCGCCAAGGGCGAGCGTGGGGAAGGCGACCGGTAGTGCACAGGCGAGGTCATCTCCATCGCGCTCAAAGCGCTCATGATCCTTCACTCGAATGACAAGGTAGAGATCACCCGCGGGCGTGCCGCGCGGGCCCGCCGAGCCGTTGCCAGTGGAGCGCAAACGGGTACCGGTGTTGACGCCTGGGGGGATGCGCACCGGCACCTCGTGCGGCGAAACGACGCGGCCTTCGCCGCGGCAAGCCTTGCAGGGCTTGTCGACTTTCTCGCCGCGCCCAGCGCAAGTCGGACAGGTCTGCTTAATCTGGAAAAATCCATTGGAGCGGATGACCTGACCCTTGCCGCCGCAGGTGCCGCACTTGCTAACCTTGGACCCCTTCTCGGCTCCGGAGCCACTGCAGGGTTCGCAGGCAGAGTGACGGCGGTAGCGCACGGTGCGCTCCACTCCCTCGGCAGCCTCCTCGAGAGTGACCTCAACTTCCATGCTGAGATCCTCGCCCTCTTCGCGGCCTCCGCCCCCACCGCCAAACATATCGCCAAAACCACCACCCCCGCCATTGAACATCTGTCGAAAGATGTCCATCGGGTCGACTCCCTGGAATCCGCCGCCACCGCCCGGGCCCGGACCGCTAGCTTGCTCAAAGGCAGCGGCGCCATGTTGGTCGTAGAGGGCGCGCTTCTGCGGGTCGGAGAGTACCTCGTAGGCTCGGGAGACCTTCTTGAACATCTCCTCCGCAGCCTTGTCGCCTGGGTTGCGGTCGGGGTGATGTTGCATGGCCTTCTTGCGATAGGCCTTCTTGAGGTCCTCGGGGGAGATGCCGCGCTCGACGCCGAGCAGCTCGTAATAATCCTCAGCCATGGCGGTGTTCAGGCGGCTGGACCCGTGGAGACAACGACACCGGCGGGGCGGAGTAGTCGGTCATGGAGGAGCCACCCGGTGCGAAGTACCCGAGTGACAGTGCCCTCGGGTTGGTCAAGGGAGGTCTCCTGAGATAATGCCTCGTGGGCAGCGGGGTCGAAGGGCTTACCGAGGGCCTCGATCTCACGGAGCCCGTGGCTGGAGAGGGCACCCGTCAACTGCTGGATGGCGAGGGCGAAGCCGGCAGCGACGGCCGCACCAGGCTGGCCATTGGAGCTGGCGAGGCCGAGGCGAAGGGAGTCGATGGCGGGGAGGAGATCCTCAATGACGCCCGTGGCGGCGAACTTGCGAAGGTCGGCGAGGTCGCGTTGATGTCGGCGGGCCTGATTCTGGTGGTCGGCCGCGGCGCGCAGGGCGGCTTCGCGCAGTTGATCGATCTCGGCCTGGAGGCGGGCAAGGGCGTCCTCGGCGGGCGCACCCTCAGGCGCGGCTGAGGTATCGGGGTTGGGTTGGGCGGAATCGTTCATGGTCACTTAGAGGTGGGGCGAGTGAGCTCGCGAAGCATGTCGGGGTTGGTGAGGCTGCGCTGTGAGGCTGCCCCGACCAAGGGGAGGAGGACGGTGGCTCCGAAGTTGTCTGCGGTCACATCGGTTGCGCTAAAGGAGAGGCCACGGTCCTCGCGGAGGATGACTCGACCAGGGCCCTCGGCAGGTCCCTGGATAAGGGTGATGCCCCCGACCCTCACGCGCAACTTGCGGATGATAAAGTCTTCTTGACGGGCGGAAGTGGTGTCGGTGGAGCCTGCCGCGGTGCTTTCACTGGAGGAGAGAGCGCGACCGAGGGCGGTGAGGTTGTTCTCGCGAAGTACGTCGCCCGAGCCAACCAGGGTGACGCGATCGAGATCAATCTCCATCTCCTCAATCTCACGTCGACCGTCGCCTAAGAAGCTAGACGGGTCGACATCTAGAACTAACCGTCGGATGCGGATCGCCTCACGCTCCCGGTAGTTGGAGGGATTGAGCAAGGCGAGGTTCTCGAGGTGGATGCGCCCGTCGAAGAGGTTGGTGTGGTTGATCTCGCAGGTCAGACCGACATCACCCTTGTCCGAGAGGTAAGCATGGGCGATGTCGGGCAAGTTACGCCCCGCCAGCCAGACTCCGAGCAGGAGCAAGGCCGCCAGACAAAGAACGCCACCGACCAGCCACTTGGCGAGCCGGAGGAGGAGGAAACCTGGGTGGGACTTGGAGGATGACATGGATAATTGAGACTAGCAGGAGGCAGGCCAAGGGCGAGGGCCAAGGTTAACGCGGGAAAAGCGTCTCTATGGAGTCCTTGCGACAGCAAAAAGGGCCCGCGGTCCGAGACACGCGAGCCCTTGTGTCACAGGGCGACCTTACTGAATAGGCAGGTCGGCAGGGGCTCCGCAGAGCACTTCTTCGGAAATCTCGAAGGTGGGCATCTTGCTAAGGTCCTGGCCGGAGAGGATGTCGGCGATGGTCGAATTCTCATCCGAGCGAATGACGCGAATAAGGACGGCGCGGTCGCCCTTGGTCAGCTGAAGGGTAGAGCCATCAGCAGGCTTTTCCTTGATGACAAAGGCGATCAGGCCGTGCTCGGGACGGACCGCAAGGATACGGCACTTATTCGAATCTTCGGGGGCTCCGGTGAGGACCTTGGCCTCGGTGGCCTGGGCATCCTCACTGGCGGCCTTCTTCTGCCAGCTATAGCGACTTTCTCCGGCAACAGGAGCGATGGTCTCGGTGCCGCCGACAGCGGTCGACTCAGCAGGCGTGGTGGTGGCCGGGGTGGGGGCGGCGGCGACAGGCTGGGTGTCGAAGGACTTGGCGGATCCGCCAGCCCAAGGGCTGCGACCAGTGCAGGCGACCAGAGCCAAGGAGGCGACGAGGAGGGCGAAGCGGTTCATAGGGTGGGTGAGGAGATGACATTTCCCCAGCGAAGGGGGGTGGTCAATCCTTCTTCGACCTTGCCCCCATCGGCCCGTCTCCCCTTCCCTAGAGGGGTCCATGAGCCAGATATCCTCCAAACTGATGATTGGGCTGCCCAAGGGCAGCCTAGAGGAGGCAACCCTGCAGCTCTTTGGCCGGGCCGGCTTCCCCGTCGCCAAGAGTAGCCGGTCCTACCGCCCCTCCTTCGACGACCCTGCCCTGGATGGGCGCTTCATTCGGGCCCAGGAGGTTGCACGTTATGTCGAGCACGGCTTCTTTGACTGCGGGCTCACCGGCCAAGACTGGGTGCAGGAGAATGCGGCAGATGTCCACGAGGTCTGTGAACTCATCTATAGCCGGGCCACCGCCCAGAAATCACGCTGGGTCCTCTGCGTGCCAGAGGACTCCCCGGTGCGAACACTCAAGGACTTGGCGGGCAAGCGGATCGCCACCGAGTTAGTCGAGACCACCCGCCGCTGGCTCGCCTCGCATGGGGTCAAGGCTGAGGTGGAATTCTCTTGGGGTGCTACCGAGGTTAAAGTCCCCGAGCTGGCCGATGCCATCGTGGACATCACCGAGACCGGCTCCTCCCTCCGGGCGAACAAACTCCGCATCGTCGACACACTGATGGAGACGACCACGGTCCTCATCGCCAACCGCAAGGCTTGGGCTGACCCTGCCAAGCGCGCCAAGATTGAGCAGCTATCGATGATGCTGCGTGGTGCACTCGATGCCCAGCACATGGTCGGGCTGAAGTTTAACCTCCCCCGGGCAAGCCTCGCCAAGGTCGCAGCCGCCCTCCCTGCCCTCCGCAACCCGACGGTCTGCCCGCTGAGCGACGACTCTTGGGTAGCGGTCGAAACCCTCATCGATAGCCGGGAGTCGCGCGAAATTATCCCGACACTCAAGTCGCACGGTGCCGAGGGCATCTTCGAGTATTCCATCAACAAGCTCGTGCGCTGACTCATGGACGCATCCGTCCGCATCGGCCTCATCCAACTCACCGCCGAGGAGACCCCCGCGGCGAATGTCCGCAAAACCCTGCCGCGCATCGAGGAAGCCGCCGCCAAGGGCGCGCGCATCATCTGCCTGCAGGAAATGTTCACCACGCGCTACTTCTGCGTGGAGCAGGACCCGAGGCACTTCGACCTCGCAGAGGTAATCGAGACCGGTCCCTCGGTGACCGAGCTACGCAAGGTCGCCGCACGGCTCGGGGTTGTCCTCATTGCCCCTCTCTTCGAAGCGCGCGGGAGCGAGGTCTACCACAACACCGCGGCGGTGATTGACGCCGACGGCACGGTGCTGGGCAAGTATCGGAAGATGCATATCCCGCAGGATCCCGGGTTTGAGGAGAAGTTTTACTTCACCCCGGGCGACCTCGGTTTCCGGGCCTGGAAGACTGCCCATGGCAATATCGGTGTACTTATCTGCTGGGATCAATGGTACCCGGAGGCGGCTCGACTGACCGCACTCGCCGGGGCTGACATCCTCTTCTACCCGACCGCAATTGGCTGGCTACCCGAAGAACGCGCCTCGCTCGGTGTCGCGCAGCACAACGCATGGGAGACAGTACAGCGCGGCCATGGTGTGGCGAACGGCTGCTATGTGGCCGCGACCAACCGGGTCGGCACCGAGGGTCGGACTCAGTTCTGGGGACAGAGCTTTGTCAGCGATCCCTACGGCATGATGGTAGCGAAGGCCTCGGCCGACCATGAGGAGGTCCTCATCGCCGATTGCGACCTGGCAAGGCAGCGTGAGTTTCGGCGCATCTGGCCCTTCTTTCGCGACCGACGCATCGATGCCTTCGGTGACCTCACCCGCCGACTGCGCGACTGATCATGGAATCGCCACGCTCGCTCGGCTTCCGGATGCCAGCGGAATGGGAACCCCAAGCAGCCACCTGGCTATCCTGGCCCTCCAACCGCGCCCTCTGGCCGGGCCACTACGATCTCATCCCCGCCAAGTTCGCGGAGTTCGCCGCGGCCATCTCGCGCTTCCAGCCCGTACGCATCAACGCCGCCGGCGAGTTGCGCGCGGAGGCCGAACGCGAGCTGCGCGCGGCTAAGGCTGACCTCTCGGTCATCGAGTTGACCGACATCCCCACCGACGATGTCTGGTGCCGTGACCACGGACCCATCTTCGTGCGCAACGACCAGACGGGCGAGGTCGCCCTAACCGACTGGGAGTTCCACGGCTGGGGTGGGAAGTTCGAGGCCTCCCTCGATAACAAAGTGCCTGCAGCGGTCGCGCGGCACCTCGGCATACGCCGCTTCGCCTACCCCTTCGAACTCGAGGGCGGCGGCATCGAGGTCTCGGGCGACGGGCTCCTGCTCACGACCGAGGCGGTGCAGAACAACCCGAACCGCGCCGAGGGGCGCGACGATGCAGCCTTCCACGCCGCAATTCGCGAGGGCCTAGCGGTCGACGACTTGCTTTGGATCGGCGAGGGCTTGGCCAACGACGACACCGACGGGCACATCGACAATCTCGCCCGCTTCGTCGCCCCGCGGGCACTCGTCGTCGTGACCGAATCCGACAAGGCCTCACCGAACCATCTCCCCCTAAGGGAAAATCTCCGTCGGCTTCGCGAGACGCGCCTACGCGAGGGCGGACAGCTCGAAATCATTGAGTTGCCACTCCCTAAGTCCATCCGACTTGCGGAGCGCGACCTGCCGCCGAGCCACGCCAACTTCCTCATCGTCAACGACGGTGTCCTCGTGCCGACCTACGGACAGCCATCGGACGACACCGCGCTCGGCATCCTACGCGAGGTTTTCCCGGGCCGGAAGGTGGTCGGCATCGACTGCCGCGTCCTCCTAATCGAGGGCGGCGCCCTGCACTGCCTCAGCCAGCAGCAGCCGGCCTGAGGCGGCGGATGGGCTTATTTGGCCCGCTTCTTACCAGACTTGGGAGCACGAGCTACAACGTCGCGCGTGGCCTTCTTGGTCGAGGCAGGACGATTGCGCGGGGTGACTGGTGCCTTGGCGCGATGACGGGTGTGGCCGGACTTGATGGACATGGG
>JBFZFD010000031.1:0-3128 GCA_041306485.1 Opitutia bacterium
AGTTTCCACTTAGCCGCCCACTGATCGCGGGTGAGGTAACCCTTGGGTGGCTTGACGGCGCTGCGGTTAATCTCCGCCATGACGGCGAGGAGGACGGGGTCATTGCCGACCCGGGTATAAAGCATCTTCTGCCTTGAGGCGGTCATCACTTCTTAGGGGTGAAGGTCTTCAGGTCGGTCGTCCAAATCCACTGGTCGCCCATCTTGTGGACAAGCCATGCCTTATAATCCCCGCCCGCAGTTATAAAGCCCGCCACGAAGCCGGACCCCCATCGGGCCGTCGCCAAGCGGTGAGCACTATAGGCCATCTCTTCCTTGCGGCATAGGCACCCAGCTGAGAAAGCGTTACCGCCTCCATGCTTGGTCAGGGCGATGCTGGCGAGGTTGTGGGTATGCCCGTGGATGAGGGCGCCGCCTTGCTGGGCGTAGTGCAGCCCTTGGACAATCGTGGCGTTAGCGCCGTGAGCGTAGCCGTGTACCATCGTCACCGGGCCGAGGCGGTAGACACCCTTGTCGGCGTGGTATGGCAGGATGGTCTTGGCGCCACATTTGCGGGCGTGAGCGTTGAGGTGGTCCTTCACGCCTTGGCAGTAGTCGCGTACCAGGGCGGAGCCAGAGCCCTGGGCGGCGTCGAGGCGGTGCTCGTGATTACCCCAGAGCCAGACGTTCGGACGCCAGCGGTCAAAGAAGTCCTTACCCTCTTCGATGTCGCACTGAAGGGACTCAGCGCCTTCCTTATCCGTGCCGACCCCTTTACGGAGAGAGCGGAGGTCGTACTGATCCCCGCCGGCTACGCGGATGTCGGGCTTGAAGTCCTTGGTAAACTCATAGAGGGCGGACAGGGCTTCTCGGTCGCCCATGTCGCCGTGACTGTCTGAGGCGAAGATAAACTTGGTGAGCTTGCTCATGCGTTGACCTTGGCGGATTTGGCTTTCAGTTGAGCCAGGAGCACGTCGCGCTGCGCCCGGGCTTTGAGCAGGTCGGTGCCCACGGCGACCACCGTGTCCTTACCCGTGTGGGAATGTACGCGGAAGTAATACTTGGAGCCTGAGCGCATCAGGTAACGGTCGGGGGAGTCGTTCGGCAGTTTCTTGTGACGCATATGCCCGCCGCACTTGGTGAACTTCGGGCAGGCCGCGAGGAAGGCCGCACGCTCCGGGGTGATGCCGACGCTCGCCGCCCAGCGGATGGCCTCTTGGTTCAGAGTCTCCATGAGCGGGCGAGGTTGCGTCCCTCGGTCATGATCTGGTTACGGGAGTTAGGCTTGAAGATGAACTCCTGGTCAAAGGAGTGCTCTGCCCGGATGGCGGCGATGCTGTCCAGTTCCTCATCGTTGGCAGGGCCGACCCCTGCGGTCGAGACGTAGACGGTGCGTACCCTCCAGCCCTTTTCCCAGAGTATCTCTTGGCAGACCCGCAGCTCGTTGATGTAACGCCAATCGGAACAGACGACCGTCTCGGGCGGGACGGTGTCGGGGTGCTTCATGATCGGCACCCAATTGGCGAAGTGACGGGCGAAGACGTCCATGTCGATGGACCGGGCAAACTTCCCCGCGTCGACGAGAAACTTGCGGTGCTCGACTTTGAAGTCCTCTCGGAAGAAGTCCCCGTCGAGCTGCAGGTAATCGAGGTACTGGTTGCAGGCTTCTTTCAGCGCGTCGGCGAAGTTGATATGCTCGGCGGAGCGGGTTGACCACTCGAGGAGGCCCGAGGCCAACGTGTCCTTGCCGGCCCGGGCGAACCCAGAGACAAGGACGAGCGTTGGCGGCGCCATCGGAAGGGAGGCGGCGGTCACGGCTTAGAAGGGGACGCCTTCGGGCGGGGGCAGGTCGGTCGTGGTCGGCTTCTGGGTGCCCTTAGGGAAGTTAAGTTTGTACTTAAACTGAGGCTTCCCGTTCCACTCGCCATTCGGGGTCACTTCCACGCCGACGAGGCAGGTGACGCCACAGGCCGGGGTGATGTACTCGATGAATTCGGCAGGGGTCGCGTCGAGCCTGATCTCCTCGGTGAACTTGCCGGAGAACTTGCCGACGAGCATGGCGAGGGCCTTGGGGTACTTGGTGCCGTAGGACTTCGACAGGCAGTTGCCCTGGTCATCGAGGAAGAACAGGCGGGCCGAGGTCGTGCCGTCTTCGTACTGTTTGATTTTCTCAAACTTCGGCTTGATGAGTTTCAGCTTATAGGTGCCCGTGACTTCGATGGACTTCAGCGGGGGACGTTCGTATTGTTCGGGGTGCATGGTGTGGAGATTAGGCGAAGTTGATGTTGGTGGCGGCGCTGGGCTTGGCGGCGATGTCGATGGTGGTGATGTCGGTCTGGTAGCCGGGCCAGTTGCCCGAGGCGGTACAGTCCTTGTACAGGGTCAGCGCACGCTCGAAGTCGAAGGCCGCGTTGGTCATCAGTTCCGGCCCGAGCTCATAGACGGCATGGGCATAGGGCGGCTCCTTCTCGACAGCGATGAAACGGAAGCCGATCACCCGGCACTTGTAGGCGGACTCGACAGCCTGTCGGTAGAAGTAACTTTGCAGCCCGTAATTATATTTGCGGCAGGCAGAAAGAAAACCTCGGGGGCTGGCGTCTTCACACGTTTTCAAGTCGTAGATGTAGCCGTCGTCGGAGATGCCGTCGATGGCGCACTTGACCAGGGTATCTCCCATGAAGGCGGTGAACATCACCTCAGTCTTCGACAGGACGATCCCGGCGTTCTTCATGCAGACCTGAGCGGAGTTAGCGACCGCGTCGACCAAGGCACCCTCTTCGGCGGTCAGGATGGCCTTGCCTTCGTTGGAGGTGACGAACTCGGCCCACTCGGCCTTGCCTTCCTTCGTGCGCTTGTCCACGTCGGGGGCGATGGCGTGGGTGGCGTTGTAGGCGTCGAGCCCTTCGAGGGCTAACTTGTGGACGGCGGTGCCGACTCGCAGGGCCTTGGACTCTTCGCGGGTGCGGGAGAGGTAAGCCTGGTAGTGGGCGGGGGACTTGAGCAGCTCCTTGGCGCCGGATTGGTTGAGCGCTTGGATGCCGTCATAGATGACGCGTTCGGTGATGAGGTCGGGCATGGTGTGTATTGGTGTTCGGTGTTGGTGGGAAATTAGAGCAGGGCCATGATGGCCTCGGCCTGATCGGGGCGACG
>JBFZFD010000032.1:0-3822 GCA_041306485.1 Opitutia bacterium
AGCTCCGTCACCATCGAAGGCGACATCGCGGGCGACCTCTCGGTCTCACTCCTTTCAGTTACCCTACGCGGCGATGTCGGCGGAGATGTCACCGTCGCCCCCGCGACCAGCCTCGTCCTCGGCGCCGCTGGCTCCCCCGTCTCTATCGGCGGCTCCACCACCGTGGCCGTTGGTGCACTGCTTAGTGGCACCGGTAATCTCGGCTCGCTCAACAACGCTGGCACCCTAGCCCCTGGCTACTCGCCCGGCACGATCATCGTCACTGACCTCGTCAACAGCGGCGCCCTCCTGATGGAGCTCGGCGCCACTCAGTCCGACCAAATCCTCTTCTCCGGCACCGCCAGCCTGAACGACGGCGGCACCGGCATCCTCTCGCTCACTCAATTCGGCACCGGCTCCCTCCACGGCATTCGCCACACTATCTTGCGCGATACCTCCATTGCCAGCGTCGGCAGCTCTTTCCTGCCAGCTAGCTCGACCGGACGTTTCAGCGGCGTAGGCACATCCCTGCGCGTCCTCCTTGTCTATCCCGACGCCCTCCGCCTTCCCGGCGAGTCAGCTCTCGCCTCCCTCTCCGTCGATGGTGAGGTCGCCGCCTACGTCGTCCGCAACCCCGAAGACTATAACTTCAGCTTCCTACCCACGGCTTTCCTCACAAACCTCCAAGAAATCACCGAGGTCCTGGCCAATAGCACCACCCTCGGCGCCAACTTCAACGCCACCGGTGCCCGCCTCGCCATCCTTGCCGATGCTCCTCTCGAGGCCGCTCTCCGCAATCTTCTCCCCTACGCGCAGGCGTCCATCGCCACTGGCGCTGTCTCCGCCTTCCGCGCTGGTAACGAGACCATCCAGCGCCGCCTCGACGATCGTCGCTTCGACGCCGCTGGACCCTCCGTCCACACCAACGACTGGTTCATCGAGGGGACCAACGCCAAGACCGAGGTCGACTCCAGTACCAAGGCTCAACTCACCAGCTTCACCACTGGCGTCATCCACCAGTTCGGCTTCGATGGCTACTGGGGCTATAACCTCGGCATCGATACCGCAGATACCGATGGTGCCAGCGGATCCTTCGATGGTACCGGTATCCGCCTCGGTGCCTTCGGTGGATTCATGACCGTCGACCGCGACCTCGCTTTCGACTTCGGTCTCTCCTACAGCACTCTCTCCGGCGACCTCACCCGCGCCTCCGTCTTCGGCACCCGCAACACCGCCGATGCCGATGCCACCACCATCGGCGCCTGGGCTCGAGTCTCCACTGCTACGTCCATCGGTCGCGAGACCGCCCTCACTCCCTTCGCTCAACTCGAGACCTCCCGTACCAGTCTCGGAGGCCTCTCCGAGTCCGGACAAGACGACGCACTCGATGTTGCCGATGCCGAACTCGCCCAAACCTCCCTCCGCGCAGGCCTCGGGCTCAATCGCAGTTGGACCTCCGACAACGGATCCTGGCGCTACCGCCTCGCCCTCGAGGTCTCCTACGCCATCCAGGTCGCGGGAGATGACATCGACATCTCCTCCTCCATCCCCGGCGCCGGCTTCGACCAAGCCTCCACCTCCATCGATGTCCTCCCTGGCAGCGGCTTCACCCTCGCTCCTTCCTTCAGCTTCGGCACCAGCCCCGACTCGACCTTCAACATCGGTCTCCGCCTCGATCAAGCCTCCGGCGGCGATGCCACTTCCCTTAACTTCGGCTACCGCCGCCGCTTCTGATATCTGATCGGCGGCACAAGTTAGCTCGTTAGCTCGCTAGCTCGGCACAACTCGCTGCGCTCGTACCGCTAAGACCGCTGGCACAGCGGCACGGCGGCACAGCGGCACAGAATCGAACCAGCTAACCCCGCTAACATTTATTAGGGGCACGGGGGCTCAGAGGCCCAGGGGCCCGTGAGATATATCACGTAGCGCAGTTGCGACCCCAGCGATCTTCGATCGCGACCCATTAAGCCATTAAGCCAGAAAGCAACCCAGCAAACTCGCGCAGCGAGTTCACCCACCGGTCACCTGTCACCGGTCACCAATGCCTCTCAGTAGTTACCTCGCTCCTCGCTCCCCGCTCCCCGCTCCTTCTCTCAATACCCCCACCACCGGCATCATATCCTTTAACCCATGGGGATGGTGATCACCACCTTCCTTAGCGAAGACGAACGGCTTCTTCCCTCCCGCTTCCCAGAAGGCGACCACCTTAGCGGCGTTCTCGGTGTAGGGCACTACGGTATCGGCCGTGCCGTGGACGGATATTAGCCGCACGCCCAGGCCGCGCGCCTTTTCCAATCCATCCGCAGGACGCTGCAGGCCAGCGATGGCCGCGGCGTCATCCGCGAAGCCGAACTCGGCACGCTGGAGCTGCCAGTCGCGCGGCGATCCCTTGCCTTGCCCAAGCCCGAGCGGCTTGCCGCCCGGCCACGAGCGTCCATCGCACACCGCGTTGTCTAGGTAGATCGCCGAGAGCTTGTCCGGGTGCAGCCGCGCCCACGCGAGCGCGTAGAGCCCACCGCGGGAAATTCCGAGCACTGCTGGCTTAGCCGAAAGCCCCCGCTTGGTCGTAAGCTCCGTGTGAAAGGTCTCCCAGGTCCGCATCGCCTTCGCCGACCCGAATTGGTTGGGACACGCCACATACGCCACGTGCCACCCCTCGCGCAGCATCGCGGTCTCGAAGCTCCCCAGATGTCCCTGAAACTCCGCCACCCACAGCCAGGGCTTGCCCGGCGCCGCCTGCACAGGAATCCGTAGGAGGGCAGGGCGACCCTCCACCTTCCATCGCTCAGTCGTCGGCTCCTGCGCCCCGAGGCTTACGAGAGTGGCCAATAGCACTGCGATCAGGCGCATGTCTTGGTGCTAGTCGTGGCGGCCGCTATGTCGACGTCCAGTTTGACGGTCGCCGCAATTGCTTGCCGCTCGGGAGGCGCAGGATGTCGGGAAACTGTGCCTTGGCGTAGCTCTCCGGCTTGAGATGGAAGCTTCCAGGGCAAAGCTTGGCCAGCTTGCGGCTTGCGCGATGCGCGGGGAAGGCGAAGCGCAAGCTGATATATGGAAAGAGCTCCCTCATGAGTTGTGCCAAGGGCACGAAATCGGAATCGCCACTGACAATTACAATCTCCTCCGCCTCTCCCTTGATGGCTGCGCGAAAAGCGGCTGCGGCAATCGCCATATCCGTCCCTTTTTCCCTCCAAACCTTGCCGCCTTCATCGTGGGGTTGGAAGTGGCCCAGTTGAATCTCGCATGCAGGACGCCATGCCGTCAGCGCCCTGAGATAAGCCTTGTGACGCTCCAATTTGCCAGGTTCAGGAGCAACCAAATGGTGGGGAAGGGCAGTGAAGTACTCAATTCGATGTAGACGGTAGCTGCTTCCGATGCTTGCCTGTGCGTTCTGCGCTAAATCCCAAAGGTTGAGCCATCGCAGGTTCCTCCCCGCCTCGCGCTCGCTTCTTAGCAGCGAGTGGTAGAGGTTGAAGCCGTCAATCAGCCAAAGGGCTCTGTGCATCGCCCTTAGGCCCTGAAAAAGAAATCCCCACAGGGCGTACCCTGTGGGGGGCCGGTAAAGAGCGGCACTAGGGCCGTCATATAACCGGGGGGGATGAGTAAATGGTGATCCACGACGTTCTCTATTTCAAGTTTCAAGGTGGATAGCGCCAGTGCCCCTATTCCTCAGTTTCATCTGGGCTTAACCACCTAATGCCCCCCCCACCTGTCCATCCCTCACCCCTCTTGACCCCACCGCGCTTTTCGCCTCCCTTCGCCTCTCCCCTTTCCCCTCCCTCTTCGTCCCCCTCAGTCTCCTCGGTCTCCTTAGTCTCCCCAGTCTCCTTAGTCTCCCCAGTC
>JBFZFD010000033.1:0-3588 GCA_041306485.1 Opitutia bacterium
TCGCGACACCGAGGCCTCCACCCTCGGTGAGCTCCTCGGCTCGCTCGGCCTCGCCGCCGAGCCCGGGGTGGCCGCCGCGCTCGACGGTACCGTCGTCGCCCGCTCCGCCTGGGGTACCACCCCTCTCCCCTCCGGAGGCAGCGTGCTTGTCATTCGCGCCGCCCAAGGAGGCTAATTTCCCGTGTTCAAATTCCTTCGCAAACTCTTACCCCAGCCAGCCGAACCGGCTGCCCCCAACCTCGTGCTCATCACCCGACCAGAGCCCGATATCCCTGGAGAGCGTCGCGCCATCAAGAAACTCCTCCATGCCGGACTCGCCCGCCTCCATCTCCGCAAGCCGGATTGGACTGCCGAGGAACACCAGCGTTTCCTCGACGACATGCCCCAGGCCTACTGGTCCCGCATCGTCCTCTACACGCACGCCGAAATCGTGCTCAGTCGCGGGCTCGGTGGCCTGCACCTCAAGGCCGGCGAGCGTCTCCCGCGCAGCTGGCCCGAGGGTCACCCCGTCAGTACCTCCTGTCATTCCTACGAGGAGCTCCATGATGGCCCTCGCCGCCGCGCTTACTCCGTGCTCGGCCCCCTCTTCAGTTCCGTCTCCAAGCGCGACCACGGTCCCCGGCGCACGCCTCGCGAGCACGAGGTCATCCTCCAGCGCTGGCGCTCGGAGGGAGGCTGCCCGGTCTACGCCCTCGGTGGTATCACGCCCGAAAACGCCGCCCGCGCCCGCGAGCTTGGTTTTGATGGCATCGCCTTCGTCGGCTGCGTCTGGGAGAGCGAGGATCCCTCTCAGGCCTTTCTTGCCCTCGAGCGCGCATGGCTCGGCAAAGAGCAGCGTCGTCGGTCCCGCTGATGCGGCCGCTCCCCAGGCTGCAGTTCCTCACCCTCGACGGCGCGCCGCTCGGTCATGCCGAGCAGGCACGTCTCGCCCTCGCGGGCGGCGTGCGCTGGATCCAGCTGCGAGCCAAGGGCCTGGACCTAGCAGCCTGGACTTCGCTCGCTCGCGAGATTGCCGCCTCCTGCCGGGACGTTGGTGCCATCCTCACCGTTAACGACAGCCCCGGGGTCGCCCACGCCGCGGGTGTCGACGGCGTTCATGTCGGCAAGACCGATGCTTCGCCGGCCGAGGCCCGTCGCCTGCTCGGCCCCCGCGCCCTCCTCGGTGTCACCCTGAACCACCTCTCTGATTTGCCTCTCCTCGAGGCTGGCTTGCCCGACTACGCTGGCGTCGGTCCCTTCCGCGCCACCAGCTCCAAGCCCGGCCATGCCCCAGTCCACATGGCGGAGTCTCTGGCCGCGCTCATCACCGCCGCACGGCTCCCTTGCTATGTCATTGGGGGTGTCACTGCGTCGGACCTCCCAGCCATTCGTGCGCTCGGCGCCCAAGGTGTTGCCCTCAGCGCGTCCATTGCCCGCGACCCGGATCCGGAGTCGGCCGCTCGCCGCTTGGTCGCCGCGGTCGGAGTCGCCTGGGGTGACCTCAGCTAAGGAAGCCTGTGAGGGGCGAAGTCGGCTGAGCCTGCGCAGAGGTCGTGCCTAATCCCGCCACTCGCGCGGCGCGCCCGGCTTCCACCGCTAGTCGAAAGGCTCCCGCCATGCCCACTGGGTCGCCCGCTGCGGCGATACCGGTGTTGACCAGCACGGCGTCGGCGCCGATTTCCAAGGCCTCGGCTGCCTGAGAAGGCGAGCCGATGCCGGCGTCGATGATCACCGGGACGCGCGCCTGCTCCACAATGATACGGATGAAGTCGCGCGTGCGTAGGCCCTGGTTGGAACCGATGGGTGAGCCGAGTGGCATCACCGCAGCAGCACCCACTTCTTCGAGACGCTTCGCTAGCACGGGGTCGGCGTGGATGTAGGGAAGGACAATGAAGCCCTTGCGCACTAGGGCCTCGCATGCGGCCAGGGTCTCGACCGCGTCGGGCATCAGGTACTTCGGGTCGGGATGGATTTCGAGTTTCAGCCAATGGGTGCCGAGAGCCTCCCGGGCCAATTCGGCAGCGAAGATTGCCTCGGCCGCGGTGCGCACTCCCGAGGTGTTGGGCAGCACGAGGTGGCGAGCAGGATCTAGCGCTGAGAGAATATCCTCCTCGCGTCGTCCGAATTGCACCCGCTTCACCGCCACCGTGACCACCTCGGCTCCCGAGGCATCGAGCACTGCCCGGAGTTGGGCGGCGGAGGCATACTTGCCCGTGCCGGTCAGCAGGCGGCTGCGGAAGGTGCGGTCGGCGATGCGGAGGTCGGCCATCGTCCGCCCACTTTCGCGCCGCCGCCCCGGATGTCCAGCCGCCATCCCAGCGGCTCCAATTTTACCCCCCGGTTATAGTTCGGACCTGCTTGCCAGCCACCGGTAAGGTGTATCTTAGGAGCCATACAAAATGGACTTCCTCGCCTACATCATCATCCCCCTCCTCCTCGGGCTTTGGGCCCAGTGGAAGGTCAAGGCCACCTTCAATCGCTGGAGCGAGGTGGGCTCGCGCTCCGGCGCCACCGGGGCCGAGGCCGCTGCTGAGGTACTCCGCGCCGCCGGCGTCACCGGCGTCAGCATCGAGCGTGTCGACGGCTTCCTCTCCGACCACTACGACCCCTCCGCCAAGCGCCTCGCCCTCTCCAGCCAGAACTACGATGGCTCGAGCATCGCCGCCCTGGGGGTGGCTGCCCACGAGGCCGGCCACGCCATCCAGCACGCCGAGGCCTACGCCCCCCTCCAGCTCCGCTCTCTTCTCGTCCCGGTGACCCTCGTCGCCAACAAAGTCGCCTTCTTCGCCATCCTGCTCGGCGCCTTCTTCATGACGCAGGGCGGTAACACCACCATGCTCAACATTGCCATCGGCGCCTACGCCGTGGTCACCCTCTTCACCTTAATCACCTTGCCCGTGGAGTTCGACGCCTCTGCCCGCGCCAACCGCGCACTGGTAGCAGCCGGCCTCCTCGACCGCGAGGAGTCCAAGGGCGCCAAGGAGGTCCTCGACGCCGCCGCCTGGACTTACATCGCTGCCTTCGTGGCCGCCCTCGGCAATCTCCTCTGGCTCTTCTCGCGCCGCGATTGATAGGGAGATAAAAGGATACTGAGGAGACTGAGGAGACTGAGGAGACCAAGGAGACTGAGGGTACCGATGGTATCGATGGTACTAAGGAGACTAAGGAGACTGAGGATACCAAGGAGGCCGAGGATACTGAGGAGACTAAGGAGACCGAGGATACTGGGGAGACCAAGGATACCAAGGGCACTAAGGATGCTCAGGGTGCCGATGGTGCCGAGGATGCTAAGGACAAGCAGTGAAGAGCTGTGAACACTCGTTCCTCGGTCTCCTCGGCTTCCTTAGCATCCCCAGCATCCCCAGTATCCCTAGTCTCCTTAGTATCCCTAGCATCCTCAGCCTCCTTAGTCACCTTAGTGACGCCTCCTCCAATCACCTCGCCAAACTCTCTCCCTTCCCCACGGTCTTGGCATGGCTGAGCCTGCTCCCAAGGTCCGCGCCGACGAGCTGCTCGTGCAGCGCGGGTTGGTTGCCTCGCGCACCCTCGCCCAAGCCTTGATCATTGCCGGCAAGGTCCGCACCGGCCCCGACAGCCTCGTGGCTAAGT
>JBFZFD010000034.1:0-8141 GCA_041306485.1 Opitutia bacterium
TTTCCCTTGGTTGAAGTGGGTGGCTCGTTGCCCGGCTCGGACGAGGCCGGTCGGGTCGATGCCTCCCGTTTATTATGATCGTGGGAGAAGGATGCTGCCGCGGGTGTCGAACACCGCAGGGGACATTTAACCATGGCCTCTTTGCCCGCGGGTGCAAGCCAAGCCCGATAAATGAAAGGGCCGCGCCCTGCGGCGCGGCCCGAACCCTACCGATACCAAGCGCTTACTCCGCCGTGGCGGCTTCCGCGGCGGGCGCCTCGGCGCCAGCACCGAGGGTCATGCCGCCGGTGACCTGCACCTTGGCGAGAATGGTCTTTTGCAGCTCCTCCATGAGCTTGGGGTTCTTCATCAGGTGATCCTTGGCCGCCTCGCGACCCTGGCCGATGAGCTGCCCGTTGTGCGCAATCCAGGCGCCCTTCTTCTCGAGGATCTTGTGCTCGATGCCAAGGTCGAGGACCGAGCCCGTGCGGGAGATGCCCTCGCTGTACATGATGTCGAACTCGCACTCGGTGAAGGGAGGGGCGACCTTGTTTTTGACCACCTTGACGCGCGTGCGGTTGCCGATGACCTTGCCCGTGGGCTCCTTGATCTGGCCGATACGGCGAATGTCGATGCGGATGGAGGAGAAGAACTTGAGGGCCCGGCCGCCGGGGGTCGTCTCGGGGCTGCCGAACATGACGCCAATCTTCTCGCGAATCTGGTTGGTAAAGATGCAGATGCAATTGGTGCGGCTGATTGCCGCGGTGAGACGCCGCATGGCCTGGCTCATCATGCGGGCCTGGGCACCGACGGTGCTGTCGCCCATCTGGCCTTCCAGCTCCTGCTTAGAGACGAGCGCTGCCACTGAGTCGATGACCACGACATCGACCGCGCCGGAGCGGATGAGCGTCTCGGCGATGTTGAGAGCGTCCTCGCCCGACTCGGGCTGGGAGACTAGGAGGTTGTCGAGGTCCACACCGACGATTTTGGCGTAGCGGGGGTCGAGGGCGTGCTCGACATCGATAAAGACAGCGTTGCCCCCTTGGCGCTGGATCTCGGCGATGACCGAGAGGCAAAGGGTGGTCTTGCCCGAGGATTCGGGGCCGTAGATCTCGACGATGCGGCCGCGGGGAAGGCCGCCGACACCCAGAGCCAGGTCGATGGCGACGGAGCCGGTGGAGACGCTCGAGACCGTCATCTTGGAGGCCTCGCCCATACGCATCAGCGTGCCTTCGCCATAGGTCTTGTTGATGGCGGAAAGGGCTAGGTCGATGGTCTTGCGTTCGGCGGCTTGGTTGGCGGCAGCCTTCTTATCGGCAGCCGTTTCAGTCTTGGGTGTGGACATGGTGGCGGTGGGTTGGAAAGGGTAATTTGGAGGGGAAAGAGGACGTTGCAAGCAAAATGAACAAGTGTTCACTATAGGGTCTTTTACCTCAGTGTTTATGCGGGGTGCGGGACGGAAAAACCCCTAGACGCCCCCAGAGCTGCCTACCGTCTAAGCCGGGATTCGTTCTCGCCCTGCCCCCGGGGTTTGGGCTGTCTTTTAGGTCGATGCGTCTTTTCCTGCTCCGACATGCCGAGGCCGCGCCTGGGGTGCCTGACGCCGGGCGGTTATTGACGGATCGTGGACATGAACAGGTGGAGCGGATGGGAGGAAAGGTGGACTGGTCCTGCCTTAAGGGAGTCAAATCGATTGAGCATAGCGGGCTGGTCCGGGCTCGCCAGACCGCCGAGCAACTCGCCAAAGAGGCGGGCCTCCGCCAGCCCCTTGCCATCCGCCCTTCCATTCGCCCGACCGACGACCCTCGTCTGCTGGCGCTCGAGCTCGCGACGACCCGCGATGACCGCTTCATTGTCGGTCATAACCCCCATCTCTCCCGACTTGCTGGGCTCCTCCTAGGCCGCGGCCAGCAAGAGGTCTCCCTCGTGTTGAAGAAAGCTGCCTTCCTCGGACTCGAGCGCACCAGGGTGGGTGATAAGGAAGCGCCGCTGGGGCATTGGACATTGCTCTGGCTGCTCTCTCCCGGCCGCCTCGCCAAGACGAGGAGTGGCGAATGATCCACCGCGTCTTCGGTATCTGGAGCAGTGTAGGTCTCGGCCACCTCGTCGTCGTGGGCACACTCCTCTCTGGTCCATCAGCCGACCTCTCCGAGGGAGGCATGATCACTGTGGAGCTTCTCGACGCCGAGCCTGCCGCGCCCGTGGCGGTGGCATTACCCTCGCCGTCCGTTGATCTTGCTCCCTCCGCGCAGCTTGAGCAGCCGGCCGTCCGCATCCCAGCGTCCGCCCGTTCGGGTATCGACACCTCCCCCGCTGCTGTACCCGCTCCTAGTTCTGCTGCCGCACCCTCGGCATCGCCGCCTCCCGTGCCCGCCAGCCAAGTCGGCGAGCCGCCGCGCTTCCTGCAGCGCGTCGAGCCAATCTATCCTCCCCGTGCCCAGCGCGCCGGCCTCGAGGGCACGGTGCAGTTAAGGCTAAGGCTTTCCTCAGGCGGACGTCTCCTCGGTGCTGAAGTCATCGGTGGGTCGGGAAGTCCTGCCCTGGATGCTGCCGCGCTCGAGGCGGCGCGTGCCTCGCGCTATGAGCCAGCCCGATTAGACGGCGCGCCTGTTGCCTCCGAGACCGAGGCGACCTATCGCTTCGAGCTCCGCTAGGCTGGTTTCCTCCCCCACGTCTGCTCCATGACCGACAAGTCACCGTCCGCGCTGCCCCGGCTTGTCGCTTTCATGACGCCCATGGGGGCTTGGAGATTCTTTCGCTCGCTTGCTGCCGCTTGTCCGGGCAGCCGCCTACTTTGGCGGGCACCCTGGTCTTTCCGTCGGTATCCTGAGACACCTGAGGTGGCCGCGAGCGCACTTGTCACCTATCTAGGGACCGCGCGGCCCTATCACTGGACGCGCTGGCTCCCCCGTGACCTCAGCCTTCGACTGCTTGGCTGGCGTTATGCCGGTTGGCGTCGTCTTTGGGAGGAATCCCCAGATGCCGTTGGTCTCTGCTGGAATGGATTCGACCGCGGAAGATACCTCTTCGCCGAGTCGGCCCGGCGATCTGGCCGTGCCTTCCTTTTCGCCGAGCTCGCGCCCTTGCCCGGCTTCCTCACTCTTGACCCGCAGGGCGTCAACTTCGCGGGCAGCGTGCCCTCCGATTCCTCCTTCTACGCTGATTGGTCCGACCGTCACCCCGAGGCCTCCGATTGGCGCGAGACAGGAAGGCACCTGACTGCCCGCCCTCCCCGCAAGGCCGCCGCCAGCCTAGCTCCCGCCGCAGCAGTGACCGGCCCCTTCGTCTTTGTCCCACTCCAAGTGCCGGGCGATTCCCAGATTCGTTACTTCGGCGACTGGATCGACTCCGTGGAGGCCCTTGTGCTCGCGGCGCAAGAGGCCTCCATGCACCTGCCTGCGGGATGGCGCATGGTCATCAAGGAGCATCCCTCTTCACGCGTGCCGCTAGGCCACCTTGTCGACCCCGTGCGGTATCCCCGCTGTGTGCTCGACAACGCAACCGATACCTTCGAGCTAGTCCGACGTTCAAGGGCCGTCATCACCATCAACTCCTCGGTCGGCCTGCAGGCCTTCTACTTCGACAAGCCTGTGGTCGTGCTCGGCCAGGCCTTCTTTGGTTTCGAGCCACTGGTCGCCCGACCCGCTTCCCAGGCCGAGCTCAACGCCCGCATGGCATCCGCCGACGCCCTCGGCTTCGACCCGGTACTCAGGGACCGCTTCATGCGCTATCTGGTCTCGGCCTACTATTTTCCGGCCCAGCTGAGTTTGCGCCAGCTCGACGCCTCGCAACGGAAGCGCCTAGCCGACCTGCTTCAGGGCAGGCGTGATGCCTGAGGATCAGTTGGCGCCGCCGAGCTTCCAGGCGCGCACCCAGTCGACTTCCATCCAGGCCTTCGATTCGCCTAGGCTCCTGTAGCCGCCCGCGGGCACCTTGCCCGCCCACCCGCCATCCACCACTTCGCTGGTGACCTTGACGTGCTGGGGTGCGCGGGACACCGGGATGTCCTTGGGCGCATCCCACATCAGCTGGTCATCGCAGAAGAAGCGGTAACCCTTGCCCGTCCACTCGACCGCATAAGTGTGCCAACCCTCGTTGGCTGGCGATGCCGGCTTGTTGCGTTGAGTGCGGGTTCTTTGGTGGGGTGGTCCGTAGCCGCCCCAGTGGATGGTGCTGTCGAAGTGGCCGCCGAACTTCGCGAGGTGCTCGACGGATAAGCCAGCAACCCCTCCGCTGCTCAGCGGTCGTAGGGGGAGGGTTCGCCGCCACGCCGCTTGAAGCGACGGTGCACCCAGAGGTATTGCTCGGGCGAGGCGCGCACGGCCACCTCAAGCTCGGCCACGATACGCAGCGTGTCAGCGTCGGGATTATCCGTCGGGAAATTCTCCATCGGCTTACTCAGGGTCAGCGAGTAACTACCGTCCGCCTCGCGTCGCCCGTAGAAGGTGATGACAGCCGCGCCGGTCATCGAGGCGAGTCGGCTGGCCGAGGTGTTGGTGATGCAGGGCTCACCGAGGAAGGGCAGCATCGAGGATTGCGCCGTCCAGCGCCCTTGGTCGGGCGCGTACCAGAGTGTCTCGCCGTCGCGCAGCGAGCGCAGCAGGTCGCGTAGCGACTCCATGGCGATGGCACGCCGCGTCCAGTCCTCGCGGTGCCGCCGCATCAGGTTGGCTAGTACGATATTATTGGGGTCGCGATAGAGGCAGCAGATGGGCGCCTGCAGAGCCAGCATGCGCGCGGTGATTTCTAGGGTGGTGAAATGTCCCGAGAGAAGAATCACGCCCTTGCCCTTCGCGCGTGCTGCTGCGAGATGCTCTAGGCCTTCGATACGGTGGGGCGGCAAATCGGTGATTGGCCGCCACCAACAGCGTCCGACCTCCAGCACGCCGAGTGAGAGCGATTGGTAATGTCGGAGGGCCAGCGCCATGCGCTCTCCCTCTCCTAGTTCAGGGAAGCAGAGCCGAAGGTTGGTCAGCACCACATGGCGGCGTACCCTCACCAGATGGAAGGCAACCCAGCCCATGACATCGGCTAGTCGACGTTGCCAGGACCAGGGCAGGCGGCTGATCAGCCAAAGCACGCCGAGCCCGGCCCAGGTCGGCCAGAGCAGCGGGTGCCAAGGGTGGGTGGGCCTACGCTTCGCCATCGGTCAGTTATGTCCCCCCTCGCGCGTGGCAGGGAAGTACGAAATCAGCGTAGGGGCTCAGGGTTGCCGAGTAGGAGCGAGCCCAGGCGCCCCCAGTCTCCTTCGCGGATACGCCGGTCCATGCGGAGCTCGAAGTGTGCGGGTTCACCAGGCTGGAGGTGCACTCCCCACAAGGGGCTCGCGCGCGTCGGGATCATCGCGAAGCGGATGTCACCCACTAGCATCCCTCCATCCTCGGCGCGCTCGATGCTGTTCCACCCGCCGGTGAAGCGATTGAAGTCATCGAGCAGGTTGCGCGCGTGACTGCCCGGGGGAGGGTTACGCGGGTCGAGCGGGTTCCAGACGCGGCGGGATTCGCCTGGGCTAATCGTGGCTGGCCCGCGTGGCCCGACGTGGATGGCGACGGTTCGCCACTCGCCCTCCTCCTCCCAGATACCGCGCCAGAGGACGAGGTTGGAGATGGTCGGTTTGACTGCCAGCCGTGTCGGCTGCGTCCCCAGCTGAGCAAGGAGCGCATCCTCTGCCCGGTCATGCTGCAACCTCCCGAGGCTAGCATAGGTGACAAACCACAACGCGCCCATCATCGCCCAGCGTCGCTTACCACTGCGCCAGCCAGCAATCCCAAGGACAATCAGCGGCAGCGTCAGGGAGACGTCGATAATGGGTAGGCAATCCCACGCCACGCGCTCCTGCGAAAACGGCCAATAGAGGAGGGTGCCATAACTGGTGCAGGCATCGTTGAGCACATGCGAGAGCCCGGCAGCCAAGGCCACGGTATAGAGGGGACGGAAGCCAACGCCCTCCCGCTTACGGAAGAGCCAAGCCGCGGCACCCGCCGCCAGCGCGGCGAGCACCGGCCAGAGAAACAGGCTGTGAGTGAAGTGCCGGTGCCAGCGAAAGGCAACCAGGGGGTCGTCGCTCGAGCGGATGAGGAGGTCGGCGTCGGGCAACTCCCCGGCGATCAATGCCGCCACTGCGGCGGCGGCGATGGGCAGGGACTGCTTTCGTACGGCCAAACCGCAGCAAAGACCGAGCACACCGTGCGTTAAGTTGTCCACCCCCTCATTCTGCCGATGTTTTCCGGAAAAGGCAACGTGCGGCCGCTTGACCTCGGAACCTCCGGGGCAAGGATGGGGTCACCCTCCCATCCACCCCACCATGCGATTCGGCCTCAACACATTCCTCTACACCAGCCCCTTCACTACCGCCCAGGCGCCGGCGATCTTCGCTAAGTTCGCTCGCTGGGGCTTCGCGACCGTCGAGGTCGCCATCGAAGACCCGAGCCACGTTGACCCCGTCGCGGTCAAGGCCGCCGCCGCCAAGGCTGGCATCGCCATCGGCTCCATCTGCGCCGCCATGGGCCCTGGTCGCGACTTCCGCGGGAGCGTCGCTGAGCAGCGCGCCGCCCAGAAGTACCTCAAGGCCCTCGTCGACCAGGCCGCGGTCATGGGCTGCCCCCGCATCATCGGGCCGCTCTACTCCGTGGTCGGCCTGATTGGTTCGCACGACGACAAGACTAAGGCCGCCCACTTCAAGCTCGTGGTTAAGAACCTCAAGGAACTCGGCGCCCACGCCCGCGCCAAGGGCATCGAGCTCTGCATTGAGCCACTCAATCGTTTCGAGACCGATTTCCTCAACACCTGCGACCAAGGCCTCCGCCTGATCAAGGCAGTCGGTCTGCCCAACGTGAGGCTTCACCTCGATACCTTCCACATGAACATTGAGGAGAAGAACCAGGCCGCTGCCATCCGCAAGGCTGGCAAGTACCTCGGCCACTTCCACGCCTGTGGCACCGACCGTGGCGTCCCTGGGGCCGACTCCCTCGACTGGAAGCCCATCGTGGCTGCGCTCAAGGCGGTGAAGTATAAGGGCGACGTGGTCATCGAGTCCTTCACCACCGACGTCAAAGTGATCGCCCGTGCCGCCGCCATCTGGCGCGCCATCGAGCCCCGCCGCGACGACATCCCCGTCAAGGGTCTGGCCAACCTGCGCAAGGCCTTCGGCCGCCGCTGAGCCCATGCGCCTCGCTGCCCTCGCCATCCTCACCCTCGCCGCTTGCGCCGGCGGGAGTGATGAGCCTGCTGGTCGCGCGCTCTTCGACGGAAAGACGCTCGAGGGCTGGAAGGGCTCATCCCACTGGACGGTCGAGGACGGTGCTCTCACCGGCCGCTCGACCAAGGAGGCGCCCCTCAAGGCCAACACCTTCCTCGTCTGGCAGGGCGGCGAGGTCGGCGATTTCGAACTGACCTTCCGCTACCGCATCGTTGGTGGTAACTCCGGTTTCCAGTACCGAAGCCGCCTCGTCGACCCCAACAAGTTTGTGGTCGCTGGCTATCAGGCCGACTTCGAAGCGGGCAAGACCTACTCTGGCATTCTCTACGAGGAGAAGGGCAGGGGTATCCTCGCCAACCGCGGCCAGGTCACTGTCTGGAAGCCAGCCGCCAAGAAGCCCGAGGTCACCGGCACCCTTGGCAAGTCCGACGAGATTCAGGCCCGCATCCGCCACGAGGACTGGAACGAGTTTCGCGTCGTCGCCAAGGGCGGCCACCTCCGCCACTTCATCAACGGCGTCGCCACGGCCGAGTTCACCGATGAGACCGACGTCGGGGCCCGCCGCGGCATCCTCGCCCTTCAACTCCATGCTGGTCCCGCCATGACCGTCCAGTTCAAGGACATCCTCCTACGCGAGACCAAGTGACCTTACCCCACCCATGATCTCCCGTCTCCTCGCCCTCGCCTTACTCGCCGCCACCACCCTTGGCGCTGCCGAGAAGCGCAATGTCCTCCTCATCGCCGGTCGCCCGAGCCACGGTCCGGGCGACCACGAGCACAACGCCGGGGTACTCCTCTTCGCCAAGTGCCTGCGCGAGGGCGCAGCCCAGCTTGTCGACGTCGATGTGTCGCTCAACGGCCAGTGGCCTTCGGCCGACCGGATCGACCGGGCCCACGCCATCCTCATCTACTCCGACGGTGGCGGCGGGCACCCCGCACTGCCTCATCTCGAGCACCTGGGACG
>JBFZFD010000035.1:0-2797 GCA_041306485.1 Opitutia bacterium
CTTTGCCACCGTCCGCCAGTCGACCGGCGAGGACTGGAAGGGCGTCGCCCTCCGCCTGTCCACCGCCCAGCCCTCCGTCCATGGCCGCGAGCCCGAGCTCGACCCTTGGTTCGTCCGCAAGCTGGAGCCGGTCGAGCCAGTGGACTCCCTATCGGTACGGCGGTCGCGACCGACCGCGGGCGCCCCGAAAGCCCAGATGTTTAACGAATTCGCCTTGAGCGGAGCTGTAGCCACAGCGGACGCCGCCATGCCTCCCGCCGGAGCTGCCGTCGCCCGCGTCATCGCTGGCGGGGTGGCCGCGGTCTTTGCGGTGGAGCGGCCGGCCGACATCGCCTCGGACAACAAACCGGTGCGTGCCTCGCTCTCCCGCGATACCTTCCCAGCCTCCTTCCGCCACACCTGCGTGCCCAAGCAATCCCCTCACGTCTACCTTAAGGCCAAGTCGGTCAACAAGACCGAGCTCCCCTACCTGCCCGGCCCAAGCGCGGTCTTTGTCGACGGTGCCTTCGTGGCCAACGCCGACATGGATCTGGTACCCGCTGGCCAAGAGTTCTGGACCTACCTCGGGGCCGACGCCTCGGTGAAGGTCGAGCGCCGCATCCTCGCGGACCGTACCGAGATTTCCGGCCTCATCGGCAAGAAGACCGTCAGTACCGTCCGCGACCACGCCTTCAAGTTGACCAACGGTAAGTCGACCCCCGTCGAGCTCGTCATTTGGGACCAGATCCCGATGTCCAACCACGAGGCCATCAAGGTGACTCTCGAACAGCCCGATTACCGCAAGGACACCGCTGACCTGCGCATGGACGACCAGAAGCGCCTCGAGTGGCGCGTCGATCTCAAGCCCGGCGAGAAGCGCGACCTCCCCTTCCGCTTCACCGTTGAGCGGCCCGAGGACCTCGTCGTCGAAGGTCTCTGATCACGTGCCTGGCAAAGACAGGAGCCTCCGCGACTACCTCGAGCGGATTCCGCCTGGGCACCGTACCACGCTGGAGTCCATCCTGGAGTCCATCACAAGTTCCTTCCCTGAACTCCGCGTTCGCCTCGCCTGGAATGTCCCCCATGTGACCCTAGGCGACCACTACGTGGCCGGACTCTCTTCGGCCAAGGAACACGTCGCCTTCTCCCCATGGAGCACCGCAGTGCTTGAAGCGCACCGGGACCGGCTTGGCGACCTCGGCCACACCCGCAACCTCATCCGCATCCCGCCGGGATGGACCGTCGACCACGACCTCATCCGCGACCTAGTCGCCGCCCGCCTCGCGGAACTGCAGCCCGCCAAGCCCGAGCCCGCTCGGCGCAAAACGGCCAAGGGATTGCCACGTCGGCCAAGCTAGTTCATCAAGTGGGCATGCCCCGACTCCTTGCGCTCATCCTAGCGCTGACCGCCGCCTTTGCCCAGGCCGACGCGACGACCAAACCCGACATCTTGGTCCTGTTCGCGGACGACATGGCACCCGACACCATCGCGGCCCTCGGTAACCACGAAATCCGCACGCCGAACCTCGACCGGCTGGCCGCACGCGGCACCGCCTTCACGCGAGCCTACGGCATGGGCGGCTGGCACGGTGCCATCTGCGTGGCTAGCCGGGCCATGCTTTTGACCGGGCGCACGCTGGAGGATTGCGACAATGGCAAGGCGGTGGCGACCGACCTCCGGGCCGGACGGCTCTGGCCCCAGCGCATGGCCGCAGCGGGCTACCGTACCTACTTCAACGGAAAGTGGCACAACACGGGCGACCCCGCCAAGGCCTTCGACGAGGTGGGCACCGTGCGCAACGGGGGTATGCCCAAGGAGGATGAGGACGCCTACCTCCGTTACGGCGCACCCAGCGAAAAGTGGAACCCGTCCGACCGCTCACGCGGCGGGTTCTGGAGCGGTGGCAAGCATTGGACAGAGGTGAACTCGGAAGAGGCCGTCGCACGACTCCGCCGCCGCGAGCCCGACGACAAGCCTCGCTTCCTGTTCATTTCCTTCAACGCCCCGCATGACCCCCGTCAGTCGCCCCAGGAATTCGTCGAGCAATACCCTCCCGGCAAGGTGTCGGTCCCGGCCAACTTCCTCCCTTCCCACCCTCACGCCGTGGACATCGGCTGCGGCAAAGATCTCCGGGATGAACGACTAGCTCCTTTCCCCCGCACCGAAGCAGCAGTGCGCCTCCATCGGGGTGAGTACTACGCCATCATCGCCCACTTGGACGCCCAAGTTGGCCGCATCCTCGATGCACTCGAGCAATCGGGTCGAGCTGACCGCACCCTCGTTGTCTTCACCTCGGATAACGGACTGGCCGTTGGACAGCATGGGCTGATGGGAAAGCAGAGTCTCTATGAGCACAGCCTGCGCATGCCCCTAATCCTGGCCGGACCAGGTGTGCCAGCCGGCAAACGAATCGGAACCCCAGTCCACATCTTCGACCTCATGCCGACCGCGCTAGAGCTCGCGGGTGCCAATACTGAAACGGGATTCCATAGTCTCGTCCCGCTTCTACGGGGTGATGCGTCCGGGGCGCGCGAAGCCCTGCTGGGCTCGTACATGAACCTCCAACGCGCCGTGATCCTCCAGGACTGGAAACTCATCGCTTATCCCAAGGCTGGCGTAGTTCGACTTTACCACCTCGCGGAGGATCCCCTCGAGATACGCGACCTGGCCGCAAATCCGGCCCAGGCCGCGCGGAAAAAGGAGCTTTTCCGCAAGCTGCAGGAATTGCAGGCACAGCACGGCGACAAACTCGATCTCACTGAGCTGGGCAAGACCCTCTGAGGGTGCGAATCCTCCTCGCGAGCGACAAGTTCAAGG
>JBFZFD010000036.1:0-5930 GCA_041306485.1 Opitutia bacterium
CCCGGGCGGCGACCGTGCCCATCGCGCTATCGGCTGACGCGAGACGCGGAGAGAGGACCGACTCGCCGAGGTCCCCGTCCTTGGCGAGGAGGACGAGTCCGCCCTGTTCGATGCTATAGAACGCGGCAGCGCGGAGCCCGAGCAGTTTGCGTGCATGGCGAGCGAGATCCGCGGCGATACCGGGCTCGTCGCGGTCACGGACCAACTCCTGCCCGGCACCAAGGATGGACTCCAGCTGCCGGGTTTTCGAGCGTAGTTGACCGAGCATCCAGAGACGACCCACGGCCTTGGCCGCCTCGGCAGTGACCAAGGTGAGAAGCTCCTCGTCGGCCACGCTGAAGGCGTCGAGGCGGTCTGAGTCGCAGTTCACCACGCCCACGACCTGGCCAAGGATCTCCATCGGCACAGCTAGTTCGGAGCGAACGCTCGGACGGAGCATGCGATAGCGGGGCTCGGTCTGGACATCGCTGACCCGCAGGGGGCGCGCATGCACCGCCACCCAACCCGTGATGCCCTGCCCCATCTGGAGCTGGGTGGCTGCGGCTTCGCCCAGGCCGCGACTCACCTCGATGCGCAGGGCGCCGGTAGCGGGCTCGATCAGCGCAATCGACGCACTGCTGGCCCGGAGCGTATCGACGATTTCATCCAGGATGTGACCAAGTGCCTCAGCAGGGTCTTCGGTGGAGTTGACCCGGGCGCTGATGCGAGCGAGACATCCGAGGGCGCGTCGCTCGCCCTCGGGCCCGGACGCTCGACCCGACGGCGTCATCAGATGGTGTGGTCCATGTCGAGCGCCGGGGTATCCTGCCGGGAAAGGCCGACCACGACGGCAGGCACGCCCGCAACGGTGGCATGGGCGGGCACATCGGTGAGCACGACGGAGCCCGCACCGATCTTTGCGCCTACGCCGACCACGATGTTACCGAGAATCTTGGCACCGGCACCGACTAGCACGCCGGAGCGGATCTTGGGATGCCGATCCCCCCGCGTCTTACCCGTCCCCCCGAGGGTGACCTCGTGGAGGAACGAGACGTTGTCATCGACTACGGCAGTCTCGCCCGCCACAAATCCGGTGGCGTGGTCGAGGAGGATGCCCGTGCCAAAGGTAGCCGCGGGATGGATGTCCACCGCCAAGGCACCCGAGCTGAGGGATTGGATATGGAAGGCCATCTCACGCCGACCGGCCTTCCAAAGGCTATGGGCGAGACGGTGGCAAGTGATGGCATGGAAACCCTTGTACCAAAGGAAGGGAAGCAAGGCATGCTCGGCGGCCGGATCACGCTCAAGGATGGCCCGGATGTCGCCTCGGGCCTGTTGCACGACGGTTGAATCCCTCGCCACGACCTCCTCGAAAACACGTGCCAGGGTGGTCGACTCCGCCACGGACCCGGCCAGCCTTTCAGCAATGCGGCGGGACAGACCCTCGCCGAAGTCCCTGCGACCCAGTATATAACGCTCCAGCATGGGCTGGAGGGTGGGCTCGACATGCGCAGCGGCAGCGGCCCTCTCACGGAGTTCCATCCAGAGTGAGGCCTCGGTTGCCGTGACCACGGATAGGGGCGTGTTTTTCATCGGTGCGGCTTATAGGAACCTATTTCCCCATTTGCCTGTCTAGGCAAGTCCTCACCCATGCGAATCCCTACCCTCATCCTGTCCCTGCTGACCCCTCTGGTCGCCCTTGCCGAGGCCCAGGTTGGCCAGCCCGCCCCCGACTTCACCCTCCAGACCGTCGCCGGCTCGACGGTTAAATTGGCCGACCTCAAGGGAAAGCCCGTAGTTCTCGAGTTCTTCAACCCGGGCTGCCCCTACGTGGCCAAGTTCTACAAGCCAGGCGCCATGCAGGCCTCTCAGGCCAAGGCGACCGAGCTTGGGGCCACCTGGATCCTAGTCAGCGTCAATGGTAAGGCCGAGTCCCTTGCCAAGACCGCTACTGACTGGAAGATTTCCGTCCCCATTGCCCTCGACAGCGGAAGCGTGGGCAAGGCCTACGGTGCCAAGACCACCCCCCATTGCTTCGTCATCGATGCCTCGGGAGCTCTCGTCTATAAGGGCGCGATCGACAGCATCGCCTCGACTAAGTCGGATGACATCGCCAAGGCCGAGAACCTCGTCTTAGCCGCCCTTGCCGACCTCAAGGCCGGCCGCCCTGTCGCCAAGCCCACCTCGAAGCCCTACGGCTGCGGCGTGAAGTACTGAGTCGACGCGCACTGACCGATCATCGGGGCGGCCATTTGGCCGCCCCTTTTGCTGGGCCAACTAGCAGCCTCAGGAAGGAACTGCCGCCTCGTTGAATGTGCCGGAAGGAAGCCTGTTTGAAACCCCTAGGACTCAGCGAGGGACGGGGATCAGCGCCCTTAGCAGCGGCTCACGCCATGCCTTGGCTTGCGGATCCCAGGCGCCAAAGCCGGCCTGGTATTCCCAGTAGCTCCAAGTGATGCCACGGCGCTCGGCTTCGCGGGCGACAAAGGCGGTCCAGCGCTCGCGTGACGCCGGGTCGGCATGCTTGCCATAACTCCCAAACTCACCGAGGTGGACGGGGCGCCCGGTTTCACGCGACCACTTCGCGGCGATGTCGAGCACTTGGGTCACCTCGGCTCGCTCCGCGGGCGTGCCTTCCCACTTGAGGCCGATCCAACGACGGGTGTCGACACCTTGAACCCACTCGGCCCCCTGATGGGTGAAGGCGAAGGGGGTGTAGCAATGGAAATGGCCGATGAGGTTGCGATCCCCCTCGGGAAGCTGGAGCTTAGCAAGGGTGTGAGCCTGGTTCCAGTCTACGCCCCCAACATGCACCGCGCGGTTGGGGTGCTGGCGGCGGATTTCGGCTAGGGCGAGCCGCAGTGTCTCGTTCCAAACCTCGGGCGTGTGCGCCCCATGTGGCTCGTTATAGATCTCAAACTGCAGCCCATCAGGGAACCCCTTGAAGCGTTCCGAGACATGCCGCCAGATACCGACCAACCTCGCGCGGTGGGCGACCGGCTCCCGGTCGAGTTCTTCGTAATGGTGGACGTTGAGGATGACCTCCAGCCCAGCGCTGAGAGCCTGCTGCACGACCGTTTCGACACGCTGGGCGAAGGCGGGATCAATGGCATAAGGTGCCTCGCGGGCAGCGTGTGCCGACCAACGGACGGGGATACGGACGCTATTGAAGCCTGCCCGGCGGATGTTCGCAAAGTCATCCTGGTGGATGCGGGCACCCCAGGCGCCCTCGCTCGGTGCCTCGAGGCAGTTGCCCATGTTGATGCCACGACCAAGGTGGCGCTGGCGCTCGGCCACGCCAGAGGCACCTCCCACCGCAGCCAGACTGGCAACCAGTAGGACGAGGAAGCCCTTCATGACTCAGGGTTTGCTGGGCTCAGCCGCCGGCGTGGGTACCCGCAGCCGGCGCTCACGCACCTCGGCGAGAACGCGGGTGAGGAAATCTTCGAGCGGCATTGTACCGTCCATCGAGCGGTCGGAGCGCGAGCGCACCGAAACGAGGCCAGCATCCTTTTCCTTGGCACCGACGACCAGCATGTGGGCGACGCGCTCAAGTTCGCCCCGGCGGATCTTGGCGCCGAGTTTGTCGCTGGCTTCGTCGAGGGTGGCCCGGAGGCCGGCCGCACGCAGCTGCGCGACGACCTCACGCCCGTGCGGTAAGAGGTCATCGTTCAGCGTGAGTACGCGCACCTGCTCGGGCGCGAGCCAGGCCGGGAAGTCGCCGGCGAAGTGCTCAATGAGAATGCCCACGAAGCGCTCCATGGAGCCGAAGGGAGCGCGGTGGATCATCACCGGGCGATGGGGCTTATTGTCGGGACCGGTGTAGGAAAGCTCGAAGCGCTCGGGTAGATTGAAGTCGACCTGCACCGTGCCTAGCTGCCACTCCCGACCAATCACGTCGCGCACCACGAAGTCGATCTTGGGACCGTAGAAGGCGGCCTCGCCCTCTTCCTCGCTAAAGGGCACGCCGAGTGTGGCGGCGGCAGCGCGACAAGCAGCCTCAGCTTTCTCCCAGTTAGCGGTGCTGCCGGTGTACTTGTCGGAACCGGGAGCGCGGAGGCCCACCCGCACGCGGTAGTCATCTAGGCCGAGGGTGCGCAGCACGACCTTGACGAGGTCGAGACAGCCGAGGACCTCTTGGGCGACCTGGTCCTCGGTGCAGAAAAGATGTCCGTCGTCCTGAGTAAAGCCGCGCACGCGGGTCATGCCGTTGAGCTCGCCCGACTGCTCCCAGCGGTAGACCGTGCCGAACTCGGCCAGTCGCACGGGGAGGTCGCGATAGGAGTGCGGCTGGGAGTCGTAGATGCGGATGTGGTGGGGGCAGTTCATCGGCTTGAGCAGGAAGCCCTGCACCGCACCAGACTCGAGACGGTTGGTTAGCTCACCGCAACCGCAGCCCTCGCTGGAGAGGAGGGCCATCGCCTCGCGTTCGACGAGCGGAGGGAACTGCGCGTCCTTGTAGTAAGGGAAGTGCCCCGAGGTGCGGTAGAGCTCCAGGTTGCCGATGTGCGGGGTAAAGACCTGCTGGTAACCGGTCGCGAAGAGACGTTCGGAGATGAAGGTCTGCAGCTCTTGCCTGATGACGGCGCCATTGGGCGTCCAAAGGACGAGCCCCTGCCCCACCTTCTCGTCGATGTGGAAGAGGCGTAGCTCCTTGCCGAGGCGGCGGTGGTCGCGCTTCTTGGCCTCTTCGATCCGAGCGAGATGCTGCTCGAGCTCATCCTTGGTGGCGAAGGCCGTGCCATAGATGCGCTGAAGCTGCTTGTTACGCTCGTCGCCTCGGTGAAAAGCGCCGGCGATGGAGAGGAGCCTGAAGGCCTTGACCTGGGCGGTGTAACGGACGTGCGTGCCGGCGCAGAGGTCAGCGAACTCACCGTTGGTGTAGAAGGATATGGCCTCGCCCTCGGGGATGTCGGCGAGACGACCGAGCTTGTAGGCAGTCTGCCCGCGCTCGCGGATGAAGGCCTCGGCCTCCGCCCGGCTCATCTCCTTGCGCTCGAATCGCTGGTTCTCCTTGGTGATGCGGCGCATCTCTTCCTCGATGCGCGTGAGGTCCTCGGCGGTGAAGGCATGATCGAGGTCGAAGTCATAGTAAAACCCCGCGTCGGTGGGCGGCCCGATGTCGAGCTGAGCCTGGGGAAAAAGGCGCAGGACTGCGGCTCCGAGCATGTGGGCGGCGGAGTGTCGGATTTCCTGGAGGGGCGTCATCGGGGTGCGGCTGGACTGCATGGCGTGAGATACTTTGCTAGGGGACGCGGCTAGCAGGGCAAGGTCGGACCTTCGGACGTCTCACTCCCGCACGATCTCGAAGCGCAGGCTGACCACCACTCGTACGACCTTCTGGATGGCGGTGGTATCGAAATCATCGCCAGGGTTCTCGGGGGAGGTGACCTCGAACATACCCTGATTGGCCTCGAGAAGGGCACCAACTTTGCTGCCGGAACCGGCTACGAGCACGTCGGCGCGCCGGCGGGCGTCTTTGGTCGCTGCCTCGAGCAGCTCGCGGCGCGCCTCGTCGAGGGCGGAGATACGGTAGGCAGGGGTGCCGCGACCAATGATGACCTCGTCGACGTACTCGATGGGCTCGAGGGCAAGCTTAGCCAGGATATCGACCTGTCCCGTGCGGATGAGGATGGACTGTGCAACGGCAAAATCGGGAGCGGCACCACGGGAGAACGCGCCCTTGTTCTCGGGCTTGGTCCCCTCAGGGGCGGGAAGGTAGCGCTGGAATGACTGAGCGCGCACGAGGATGTCGGACTCAGGAATCCCTGCTTGGCGAAGCCTTGCGGCCAACTCATCGCGACGGCGCTCGAGCAGCGCACGTCCAGCCGCGTAGTTTTCTCCGCGCCAGAAGAGCTGATAGGACATCGTTCCCGTGTCAGCCTTGGCGGGCTGGGTGGCCACGCCACGCACCGTGAGCTCGGGTTGGGCCCGGCGATGGGCAACCGCCT